>URRG01000410.1 GCA_900550095.1 uncultured Oscillospiraceae bacterium | reverse complement strand
AGGGCGACGCAAAACAGACGTTATGAGGGAACACATCAGCCGCGTCCATTCGGAGATTCAGGTGGAAGTATATCCGGATTTTATACTTCCCGGCGGAGAGATGCCTTATTTGAGTTCTTGCGATTACATTGTGGATGCCGTCGATACGGTTTCCGCCAAGCTGTATCTGGCAGAAGAAGGCTTCCGCCTGGGGATCCCGGTTATCAGCAGCATGGGGGCCGGCAATAAGCTGGATCCTACGCGGTTCAAGACAGCGGATATTTATGAAACGTCTGTCTGCCCTCTCTGCCGGGTCATGCGCAGAGAACTGCGCAAAAGAGGCATTCCATCGCTGAAGGTGGTATATTCCACAGAAGAGCCCGTCTCCAGAGAGGAAGATGGGGAGACTGAAAAAGATTCCCTGAAGAAGAGCACACCCGGCAGCGTGGCTTTTGTTCCTTCTGTCGCAGGGTTGATTTTGGCATCTCAGGTGATTTTAGACTTGACGGAGGGGCTTCGGCCTGAAAAATAATATATTCCAAAAGAAAGGAAATCGGAACACATGCTTCATTTTCTCCGAAATTTAGTGAACGGCGTAGTCATTGGAATCGCTGAGATCATCCCCGGCGTCAGCGGAGGGACACTGGCGGTTCTGCTGAATATTTACGACCAGCTGATCGGTTCTATCAGCCATTTGAAAAAGGAATTTAAAAAGAGCATCCGCTTTTTGATTCCCGTGGTGCTGGGGATGGGACTTGGAATTTTCGCTTTCAGCCATCTGATCAAATTTCTGCTGGCCAATTATCCGATGGCAGTGAATTTTCTCTTTATGGGGCTGATTATCGGAATTGTCCCCATGCTGTTCAACCGCTCCACCTCCGGCGGGATTAAGCCCGTTTCCGTGGTGTGCTGCCTGATCACATTGGCAGTCATGGCGGTTCTTGCCGTTGTTTCCGCCAGGCAGGGGGAAGCCTCGCAGGTAGTGACGTCTTTGGATTTCCCCGGTATGCTCAAATTCGCGGGCGTGGGGATGCTGGCGGCTGTGTGCATGATTCTGCCCGGCATCAGCGGCTCTATGATGATGGTGATCTTCGGAACCTATGATTCTGTCGTGAACGCTGTCAGTACTCTGAATATTATGCTTCTCCTGCCGGTAGGCGCGGGCGTTGTGCTGGGGCTTCTTTTCGGTGCGAAGCTTGTGGATATCTGCCTGCATAAATGGCCGCAGGCGACCTATTCGGCGATTCTGGGCCTGGTGGTGGGTTCGCTGGCCTCTGTGTATATGAAATCCGGATTTCAGTTCGGCACAGTACAGGGATGGGTGGCGATCCTTATGCTGGTCGCGGGCGCTGCGGTCTCTTATTTCTTCACCCACTATGAACCCGCCAAAGGCAAGGAATTTTCTGCATCGAAGGAGAAGTTGTAAAATCAGAATACGGCGACGGGATAGAAATATAGGCGGTTGAAATCACCGCCTGAGGCCTGCAGGCATTTCAAGAAAGCAGCTCAGCCTCAAAAACGAATACACCTATCTACAGTCACAGCCTCCTGGGATGTAAGCAAAACAGCTTTCATCCCAGGAGGCTGTATTATTTTCGGTATAATCATTTAGCGGCAATCGAAGCTCTGTACACAAAATCATTTCTCGGTTTCTGCTGGTTTGACTAGGCTCTCTGCGATTTAGCAAATTTTGATTTTCCAATTATAAAGGAGAGTTGCAGGAAGATGGAAGAAAACGATTTTTCGGCCTCAGGATCACGGAATTACGTGGAGTTCAGGCGTCCTTCTGATGAGAGCGAGGCCGCTTTTCTTCCGTGTGTTTTGCCGGTATTTGTATCGATCCTGACTGACACGTGATTATGATTGGGCTTCGAAATTGATTGCATAGGAATCCACACTGAGGATAAAGGAGGGGCTTTGGCTGCCGTCATGATATGTGGTCATGGCGGTCACTCCATGGCCCTCAGCGCCTTCAAAGGAAACGGTGTATACGGCTTCCCGGGCGTTTTCCTGCTGCAGGGAATATTGACCTGTGTAGGAAATGCCATGGGTGGAATCGGTGATCGTCAGGTTCCCGTTTTTGGCCTGGCAGGTCATGCGGACCGGTTCGGCCTCCCCGTGTATGTCTGTCAGTTCAGGAGCACAGGCGATGGCGGAACCGTCGTCGCCTGCCTGTATAGAGGTCATCTGCCAGTCGTATTTGTCAATGAATTGATTTCCAGCCTGGCTGCAGCTTGAAAGAGAGAGCATCCCTAAGCCTGCCGCCAGAAGGGCACAGAATTTCTTTTTCATTAAGATTTCCTTTCTGCTTGCCGGATGCTTCTCCATATGCTGACCAGGGCGCCGACAACAAATATACAGCCCGAACAGAGCAAAACAGGAGCGATGCTGAAGACGTTTGCCAGCGCTATTTGAGTGGAACCCTCTGCAAAACCTATGGCCTCGGATGGAAATTGCGGATATGAAAAACTCGCGGCGCCGTATAGAAGAAAGCATACGGCAGAAGAGACGAACAGAAAGCCGGAACATACAGCCCGCTTCCTTTTTCTATGCGCTGCAGGGTAGGCTTCAAGCTGGCCGGCTATATCTTCG
>URRG01000409.1 GCA_900550095.1 uncultured Oscillospiraceae bacterium | reverse complement strand
ATATGCCATTTTTACCCTCTCCCTCCCATATTTTTTACAATTTTAACAGAGGGTGCGCAAAATAGCAAGTTTTTTGGAGAAAAATGCGAAGTTAATACATGAAAAAATCCCGGCCGGGTTTCTGCCGGCCGGGAAGGATACTGTAAAGGGTTCAGGAGAGGGAACGAAGCCTTTTAGCGCCGCCGGTGAGAAGGTAGAACCAGCAGGCAGCTGAAAGAAGCAGGTAGAATGCGGCGCATACGGCGAGAAAAACTTCTGTCGCCACGAAAGAACCGACCTGAAGGTATGCAAGAACGGGCAGGATAATAAAGGCCATGCCGCCCAGGGTGGCAAATAAAGAAGCCATTCCCTGTTTGATCACAGCGGTCTCGTTGATCCAGTCGAATCTGGGGAACAGTACATTGGCCGTTATCCCCAGAAGGGCGCTGAAAAGCTGCATGCAGGAGGGAACGAGCCACATAAGGAAGCCTTCAAGAGGGCTCATGGGGAAGGCGATCCAGCAGCAGACGGAGGCGGCCAGGATACAGGGAAGCCCGTAAATGAGCGGACAGGCCGCCTTGCTCAGCAGGATCGTCCTTTCGGGGATGGGAAGGCTGCGGAGGATCCAGAGGCTTTTCCCTTCCAGAGAAAGGGAGGCGGAAGAGGCGATATTCATAAGAGCGCAGAAAGATAGAAAAGCCGCGCAGACAAGCGGAACTATGGATCCTATGCCCGGATATGGGAGCATTTCCAGCAGTTCCCGGCCTTTTATCAGGACGGCGGCGCCCATAATAAGGCAAAAAATTGACCCAAAGGAGTCGTTGAGCACATAGCCGGGCAGAGAAAAGAACCGGCGCAGTTCCTTCTTGGTGAGCGCCCATCCTATGCCGTGGGCCTTTTCTGCCCGCAGGCTCCCCGTTTTGCGCCTGCCCGCAGGCTTTGAGAGGGCGATCTTCCAAAAGCTCTTGGAAAGCAGGAGACAGACGCCTGCAAACGGGAGCAGGCACCAGAGGATAAGCTCCAGAAGGGGCGCAGGGTTTCCCAGGGAGGCCGACGCAAAGGCGTAAAGGGGTGGGAAGGCTCGATGCAGCGCAGCGAGAAGCTCTTCGCCGTGAAGGACCAGGTCGGTAAAATATCCCTGGATACCGTAAATGCCCGCGTATACTAAGAAGAAAAAGAACAGCATGAAAAGAGCGGAAAACAGATTGGGGCGGCGGAGCTTTCTGGAAAGGAGGGCGGTGAGCCAGCCGAAAAAGCAGGAAACAGACGTTCCCAAAAGAGTAAGAAGGAGAACTCCCAGCAAATAGAACGCCGCCTGCTGCAGACTTACTGGGGCAAGAAAACAGTAAACAGCCCCTGCGGGCCCCATAACGAGCAGGCTGTAAAGCAGATCCAGCAGAAGCATGACGAGCATCCGGCTGGTGAGGATGGCAGAAGGCCTGAAGGGCAGGCTCAACAGGATTTCATTATCCTTAGCCTGAAAAAGCTGGGACTGCACGGTGAAGATGGTCCCCACAAAGCAGAGAAGCACACAGATGAGCCCCGCTGAAATAAAGTAGAGCTCAGAAAGTCCCAGGGGGACCAGAGCGGAGGCCATACCATAAAACAGCATACCTGCACTTACAAGCAGGGCTCCTACCACGTATAGAGCAAAGAGAACGATGAGGATTTTCAGCCCCAAGCTTCTCTTTTTTCCTTTCCGGGAGGTTCTGCCAAAAACAGAATTCCAAAGAGAAGCCAGATGGATACCGATCAATGATTTATTCATGGTCTTCCTCCAGTTCCAGGAACACATCCTCCAGCGATCCGTTGCCGCGGACGTCCGCCGTGGGGCCGGAGACGATCAGTTTGCCCTGCCGGATGATGGCGATCCTGTCGCAGAGCTTTTCCGCAACCTCCAGCACATGGGTGGAGAAGAAGATAGCTCCCCCGTTGTCACAGAGTTCCCGCATGAGTCCTTTCACCGTATGAGCGGCCACAGGGTCGAGGCCCACAAAGGGTTCGTCCAGGATCATGAGCCTTGGTTCGTGGATCAGAGCGGAAAGAATAGCGAGCTTCTGCTTCATGCCGTGGGAATAGCTGCTCACCGGCTGCCCCAGATCCTTTGTCAAATCCAGCATATCCGCGTATTTTTCAATGCGCGGCTTTCTTTCGCCCTTCGGCACCTTGAACGCGTCGGCTACGAAATTCAAATACTTGATTCCGGTGAGAAACTCATAGAGATCCGGATTGTCCGGAATATACGCCATCCGGCGCTTGCATTCCAGCGGGTTTTCCTTTACTGAAACGCCGTCTACATAGATTTCCCCTTCGTCGAAGGGGAGGATTCCGCAGCAGGCTTTGATAGTGGTAGTCTTTCCCGCACCGTTGTGGCCGATAAAGCCGTAGATCTCGCCGGGGCGGATGTGAAGACTGAGCCGGTCTACCGCCAGCTTATCTCCATAGCGTTTTGTAAGGTTTTGTATTTTCAGCATAAGAATATCCTTTCTTTAAGAAATAAGAAATACAGCGTTTTTTGCCGCATATGATATGTGGTGTGCATTGGGAAATCCGAACTCAAATATCATTGATATAGAGGCAGTAGCTGAAATAGC
>URRG01000408.1 GCA_900550095.1 uncultured Oscillospiraceae bacterium | reverse complement strand
CCTATATCGCTGCCAGTTCTCTGCGGACGATTTTTGACGCCATGCCCCAGCGCCGGGCTAAGGCTGTGGTGTGGCTGGTGCCCTCGGAAGCCATTTTGACCCAGACCCGCAAGGCGCTGGAAAATCCAGACCATCCCTACCGGCAGCGGCTGGATGTGGACTTTGGCGGGCGGGTGCAGGTGTACTCCAAGGAGCAGGCCCTCATGGGGCAAAACTTCACCCCCTCCGCCGTTACCGAACAGCTTTCCTTGTTTGTACTCAGCTATGATTCCTTCCGCACAAGTAAAAAGGAAGGCCGCAAAGCCTATCAGGAGAATGGTTATCTGGCCGAGTTTGCCAAGTGGATGGATGATCCGTCGGTTCTGCTGGCCGATACCGATGAGACGGCGCTGATCCAGGTGATCCGCTATCTGAATCCGGTGGTCATTGTGGATGAGAGCCACCACGCCACCTCAGATTTGAGCGTGGAAATGCTGCAAAACTTCAATCCCAGTTTTGTGTTTGATCTTACTGCCACACCGAAAAAGAACAGCAACATCATTTCCTTTGTGGACGCCGCACGGCTGAAAAAGGCCAGTATGGTCAAGCTGCCGGTCATCGTCTATAACCGCAGGTCTCAGGCCGATGTGTATGGGGATGCCGTCGCTATCCGCGCCAAGCTGGAGGCGCAGGCAAAACAGGAACAGGCACAGAGCGGATGTTACATTCGGCCTATCGTCCTGTTCCAGGCGCAGCCCCGCGGCGGAGCGGACAGCACTACATATGAGAAGATCAGGAAAACGCTGATGGACGGCGGCATCCCTGAGGAAGAAATTGCCGTCAAAACCGGCGACAGGGACGAGCTGAAACATGAAGATCTGCTTTCCCCGGAGTGCCCTATCCGGTATATCATTACCGTCAACGCCTTGAAAGAGGGATGGGACTGTCCTTTCGCATATGTGCTGGCCACGGTTGCAAACCGCACCTCAGCCGTGGATGTGGAGCAGATTTTGGGGCGGGTGCTCCGTCAGCCGTATGCGCAGAAAAACAGCAGCGGCGTACTGAATCTTTCGTATGTTATTACATCGTCTGCGGACTTCCATCAGACGTTGGAAAAGGTAGTGGCTGGGCTGAACAGCGCCGGTTTCAGTAGACGGGACTGCCGGGCGCAGGATTCGGAAGCCCTGCCTGCGGAGCCGCCTGTTCCGGAAGGAGAACAGCTTCCTGTTGTGCCGCTTGCATCCAGTGAACCGGATATGCCGGAGGTGGACGGCGCGGCTTTCAAAGCGCGTGTGGAAGCGGCGATACAGGAAGCGGAACGATCTGTTCGGGGAGGGGCGGTGGATTCCGATCCTATGCTCGCCCAGGCCCTGGTGCAGAATAAAGCGTACGAGGATGATGTGAACAAAACTGACGATGCGGCTTTGAGTCTGGCCCCGTTGGAGGTGCGCGACAAAATGAATCAGTTCCGAATGAATGAGGAGTTTGCAGAAGAGGCGTCTTCCTTACGGTTTCCGCAGTTTATGCTGGAAACAGGGCCCAGTTTGTTTTCTGATGCGTATGAAAAATTGGAACCGGAGCATTTAGAAAGCGGTTTTTCTCTGCGGGATAAAGATGCCCATGTGGATTTTCTCACTATAAACGCCGAGATGGCGCGGGTGGATGTGGACGGCGGCAGAGACAGCACGGCAAAGGCGTGGCGGCTGTCCGGCGGTGACGGCGCTTTTTTCCGGGAGTGGTTCAGTAACCAGCCGTCTGAGAAGAGGCTTTCTTTGTGCAAAGGAATCATCAAGCAAAGACTGTCCAGGATGAACTGTATCAATGACAAAGAATTGAACGAATATATCGGACGGATCATCGCGACGATGGCTGAAGATCAACTGTCCGGACTTGAAAGGTCTCCGTATCCTTATGTCGTGAAGATTCAGGAAAAAGTCAAAAAGCTTTTGGCCCGGCATCGTGCAGGTGTGTTCGACGCCTGGCTGGAACAGGATAAAATCTCCTGCCTGCCCAACTATGCGCTGCCTGCGGTGATCTCCCCAACGGCATTTACTTCGATGGTACCGAAATCGCTCTATACAGCCGAAGAAGATATGAACGAGTATGAGTTCAAGGTAGTGTGGGCACTGTCAGAACTGGGCAACGTAAAGTGGTGGCATCGGAATATTTCCCGGCTGGGTTTTCAGATCAACGGGCCTGTTCATGCGTACCCTGATATCATCGTGATGCTCCGCAGCGGAAAAATTCTGATGGTAGAGACCAAAGGCGATCACCTGGACAATGACGAATCCAAAGAAAAGGCCAAAATCGGCGCTCAGTGGGCAAGGCTGGCTGGAAAGCGGTATAAATACTACATGGTGTTTGAGACGAAGCAGCCGGATTATCCAGGGGCGTATTCTCTGGAGCGGTTTATGGAGCTTATACGAGACATGTAGCTGTGCGATGGGAAGTCTGTAAAAAAATAAAAACCAGACGGTTACGTACTGTTCCCGGTGAGAAAGCGTGCATGAACATGCCGGCGGCGCGGGTATGCAGAAAGGGAACGCGAATATGCCGTTTTTATGAAAAGTACAGGGCGTCTGCTTGAACGCCCTGT
>URRG01000407.1 GCA_900550095.1 uncultured Oscillospiraceae bacterium | reverse complement strand
CCCGCCTGCTCCAGAAGATCCTCCAAATCCTCCGGCAGGGCCCCTGCCCCCGCCCGGGCGGATTCCCCACCGGAAGCGGACGCCTGATCCTGAGTCTGCGGCTGCTCCAGCGCCTCCTTGAGGCGCTGGGCCGCCTCATACAGCGGCCGGGAGCTCTCAAGCTGCTGCTCGGCGCTTTGCAGCTCCTGCTCCGCATCACTGAGCTGCTGCTTCCCCTGGCGCACTTCCTCCATGCCGCTGCTGTATTCCTGCAGGCCCGCTATGTACTCCGTATAGCCGGAAAGCCACTGGCTGCGCCCGTCCTCATATTCCTCCCGGGCGGCGTCGTATTCCAGCTTCTTTTCCTCCCACTGGGCCTTGCCTTCCTCGTATTCCAGCTTCCCGGCCTCCAGTTCCGCCCTGGATTCTTCCAGCTTTCCCTGGGCTTCCGTCAGCTCTTCCTCCGCGTCCTGCAGCTCTGATTTGGCTTTACTCTCAGCCTCATTGTATTCTGCCCAGCCGTCCTCCAGTTCTTTCCGGGAATCGGCCGTCACCTCTTCATAGCGGATGTCGTCCCGTTCCTCCCCCAAAGGCTTCAGGGCATCCTTCACAGACTGCACCCTGTCTTCATATTCCCCGGAAAAAGTGGATTCCTCCGAGGCCCCGTCCACCGTAAGATACAGATCCGTCACAGCCTCCTGATTGAAATCCGTATCCAATATATACATATACAGGTTCAGAGTACCTGTGCCGATAGATGTGCTTCCCAGAGAGAACGATATATAATAGGAGGAATCCACCAGTCCCACTACTTGGAATGTACGGCACTTGAAGGAATCCTCCCAGTCCCCGCCGGAAACGGTGATGGTGTCCCCCACCTTTACGCCGGTCTCCGCTTTGTTGCGGCCGACCACGCATTCGCCGGATTTTTCCGGGAACCGTCCTTCCACTAAAACAGGGCGGTTGATGTAGTCCTCGTTGTCCCCGCTCATATCCTCCGGCAGGCTGTGCACCCGGATGGCCTGCTCCTTCTCTTCAAGCACGGAGAGAACGTCCGCCGTGTGGCCTGCCATCACTCCCTTTACCCCGGGAATATCCCGAACGGCCTCCACATCCTCCTGGGAAAAGCCGAAGGCCGAAAGCAGCCGGATATCCATCATATTGGTATCGTCAAAATAGGCGTCCGCCGTGGCCCGCATGTCGGGAGCCGTAGCCCGCAGGCCCGCGTAAAATCCCGCCCCCAGGGCCACAATGGCAAAAATCGCCCAAAACCGACCCCAGGAATGGGAAATAGAACGGTATATATCCTTTGTAAAGGCCCGGACGCCCCGAGGCCCTCTTTTCCCCCTGCCGGACGCCGCCGGCCGTATAGGCTTCAAAGACTTCACATTTTCACTACCTTCACTGTGTTTCCTTCCGCCGTCTTTTACAGGCTTCTCTGCGGACGATTTCCGCTCACGGCGGGCCCTGTTCCTCCGCAGGGCTTTTTCCGGGAGCCTTCCGCTCCCAATCGGCCGGCGGCCCTTCGCTTCGGAGCAGGCCGCAGCGACCCCTATGCCCGCGCCCTGTTTCCGCAGGGCCTTTACGCTGCGCCTCAGCCTTACCACTCCAGAGTATCGGCAGAAACGGGGCTGGGGTTCAGGCGCATATCCACCACTTTTCCGCTGCTGATGCGGATGATCCTGTCCGCCATGGCGGCAAAGGACTGGTTGTGGGTGATGACCACCACCGTGCGGCCCGTTTCCCGGCAGGTATCCTGCAGAAGCTTCAGGATGGCCTTGCCCGTTTTATAGTCCAGAGCGCCCGTGGGCTCGTCGCAGAGCAGGAGCTTGGGATTCTTGGCCAGGGCCCTGGCGATAGCCACCCTCTGCTGCTCGCCGCCGGAAAGCTGGGCGGGAAAATTCCCCATCCGCTCCCCCAGCCCCACCTGGCGGAGCACCTCTTCGGGCGGCAGGGGATCCCGGCAGATCTCCGAGGCCAGCTCCACATTTTCCAAAGCCGTCAGGTTCTGCACAAGGTTGTAAAACTGGAACACAAACCCCACGTCGTAGCGCCGGTATTCCGTAAGCTGTTTTTCCGAATAATCGCTGATTTTGCGGCCGTCCAGCCAAATCTCACCGCCGGAACAGGTATCCATGCCTCCCAGCATATTGAGCACGGTGGTTTTTCCCGCGCCGCTGGGGCCTACGATGATCACGAACTCGCCCTTTTCGATCTCAAAGCTGATCCCGTCCGCAGCCGCAATGCGGATTTCCCCCATCTGATAGAATTTCGTCACATCCTGAAACTGCACAAACGGCATAGAGCCGCCTCCTTTTATCCTGTTTCCCGCTTTCCGCGTTTTCGGGCCTGCGCCTGCATTCCTATACAGCCAAATACAAAACCGCCGGAAATACCGGCGGGACCTTTCAGGGGCAAACCGACTGTGATATTAGCGAGACCGGCCGGAAACAGCTGGACCTGCTGGCGCTGCGCTGCCGCAACCTGCATTTTGACGCCATTGTCTCCAGCCCGCTGCTGCGCGCCTACCGGACCGCCGAGGCGGTAAACCGTTACCGGGGGCTTGAAATTCAAACCGACGCCAGGCTTGAGGAGATCGGCGG
>URRG01000406.1 GCA_900550095.1 uncultured Oscillospiraceae bacterium | reverse complement strand
CCGGCTGGATGACGGCGGCCGCTGCATCTTTATGAGCCTGGCCTTGGAACAGGTGAAGGAGCATCTGGAATTTTACCGCCGGAAGGCGGAAACGTCCGATATGATTTCCATGCTTCTTGCCGTTTCGGAGGAACTGAAGCTTTGCGCCGTTTCCCCGGAGACTTTGGGAGAAACGGCGGCATCTCTGCCGGAGGGCACTCTCCGGCGGAAGATGAAGGAGCTCTCGCTGATTCTGGGGGCATATGACGCTTTGGTAACGGAAAGCTGTGTGGATCCCCTGGAAGATCTGACCCGGGTGCAGGAGCCGATCCTTCTGCAGAAGTTTTTCCGAGGTTCTATTATACTGGTGGACGCTTTCACCAGCTTTACCGTGCAGGAATACGGAGTCCTGCGCCTTATGATGGAGCAGGCTGCAGATATACATATCACCCTTTGCGCAGACAGCCCCCAGGATCCGGAACATGGAGTGGGGCTGTTTTCCCTTGTCCAGAGAACAGGGAGACATTTGAAACAGGCCGCCAGGGAAAACGGCGTGCCTGTAGCGTCTCCGGTGATCCTGCCGCCCCCGGCGCGCTTTAAGAACGAAAGCCTGCGCGCTCTGGAGGAGAATGTCTACCGCCCAGTCAAGACGCTGTACGCCGGCGCGGCGGATGTAACCGTATACAGGGCCTTCGATTATTATGACGAGGCGGAATTTGCAGCGGCCTCCATACGGAACCTTGTGATGGAGGAAGGCTACCGCTATGGGGATTTCACCATTATCGCCCGCCATCCGGAGCAGTACGCCGCTATGCTGGAAGAATCCATGGCGGCGAGGGAGATCCCTCTTTTTATGGACGATCCCCGCCCTGTGGAGTCGGAGCCCCTTATGCGCCTTGTGCTTTCGGCCCTGCAGGCCGTGCGGTGGGGCTGGCGAACGGAGGATATTTCCCCTCTTATGAAAACGGGCCTCACGCCTCTGACGGAAGCGCAGATCGCCGGTGTGGAAAATTATCTCTTCCTGTGGACGGTTTCGGGAAATGGGTGGCTCTCTCCCTGGGATATGCATCCCCGGGGCTTTGAGGCGGAAGTCACGGAAGAAGACCGGCGCCGCCTGCAGGAGCTGGAAGAATGCCGGAAACTGCTTGTCCGCCCTCTGCGGGCCCTGGAAAAGGTCCTCCGCCGGGGGACGGGGGAAGAATGCGCCGCCGCCGTTTTCGCCCTGCTGGAAACCTGGAAGGTATCTCTTCATTTGAAAGAAATGGCCGCGCGGCTGGAAGAGGCCGGACGGTCCGACCTGGCGGAAAGACAGCTGCGTTCCTGGGATCTTTTGATGGAAGTCCTGGATCAGTGCGCCCTCGTTATGAAGGAGTTTTCGCCGGGGATCGCCCGGTTTTCTGAAATCCTCCGGCTGGTGATCGCCTCCGGGACTCTGTCGAGCATCCCCCAGGGGCTTGATCAGGTGACGGTGGGCGGGGCGGACCGCATGCGTCCTGTCAGCCCGAAGGTGGTGTTCCTGCTGGGGGCCCGCCAGGGGGAGTTCCCGGCGTCCGCAGCTTCCGGCGGCGTCTTCAGCGGTATTGAAAGACAGGAGCTCATCCGGTTGGGGCTTCCTCTGAATGAAACTCTGGAGGGCACGGCCGTGCAGGAGCGCTTTCTGGCTTACACAGCTCTTTCCAGCCCATCTGAGAAGCTTTTTATTTCCTATCCCGGCGGGGACACGGGGCAGGGAGGGGCGGCGGAGCCATCCTCCCTGATCGTGGAGGCGGAGGCAGTCCTTCCGAAGCTGCGGCATTGCTCTGCCGAAAGTTTGCCTCCCCTGTATTTTGCCGACGCGGAGGCTCCCGCCTTCCGCGCGGCTGCTCGCTCCTTCGGAAGGGGCACGGCCTATTCCGCCGCTTTGACTCGATGCTTCCAGGAGAAGGAGGGATACAGGGAAAGGCTAGCGGCGCTGGAGCGGGCGGCAGGCGCGGCTCCGAAGGTCTTCCGTTCGCCTGAACTGGCAGAGGCGCTTTTCGGAAAATCCATGGATCTTTCCGCCACACAGATCGAGACCTATCATCTTTGCCGGTTCCAGTATTTCTGCCGGTACGGGCTTCATGCCAGGGAACGCCGCGCGGCCTCTATGGACGCTTTGGAATACGGCAGCCTGATGCATTACCTTCTGGAAAAGGCGTTCCGGGAAGTAGGGGCTGAAACCATCCTGCAAATGGAAGCCGCCGCCTTGGAAGAAACGGTGCGGAGCCTTCTAAACCGGTATGGAGAGGAAAAGCTGGGAGGGATGGCCGGAAAAAGCGCCCGGTTCCGCTGGACGATGGAACGGCTTGTAAAATCCGCCGCGGTCATCATCGCCCATATTGCCAGGGAACTTTCCCAGAGCCGTTTTGTTCCGGTGGATTACGAACTCTCCGTGGGGAAGGAAGGGCTTCCGCCTCTTACGATTCCCCTGCCCAACGGAGGCTCCGTACAAGTGGAGGGCAAGATAGACCGGGTGGACCTGTACGAAAAAAACGGGAAGGCGTATCTTCGCGTGGTGGACTACAAAACGGGAAAAAAGGATTTCCGGCTTTCCGATGTGGTATACGGCATCAATATGCAGATGCTGATCTAT
>URRG01000405.1 GCA_900550095.1 uncultured Oscillospiraceae bacterium | reverse complement strand
AGGGCTTCTATTTTGAGGCTACAAAGAAACGGATCGCTTGCTGACGGAATCCGCCTTTTATCCGGCAGAATACATTCCCTTTCAGCCGACAGCATATAAGGCGGAACTGAAAATTAGAGGATCCGCTGGAATTTGTCGGTAGGATTTGGCCGTTTTGCTCGATTGCGGAGACGCTGCAGGCGTGTTATACTGGCACCATAGGCCCTTTTGAGTGCGCCGCGCTATGCTGCGAAAAGCGCCTAAAAGCGGCTTGGTTTGACATAGGCCTCTTGAACGGGGCGGGATCGGAGTGAAAAGAAAAGGTATCTGTCAAAAAGGAGGATGGATCGTATGAGTGTTTTCGAGCTTGCTTCCGGCGGGTTCGTTTTGCGTTTCCCTGCCGGCGAAACGGGAGGGTACGGCTGCGCGGTATACAGGAAGGAAAGCGAAGCGCCATTATATGAAACCAGGCAGCCGCTGATCCTAATTTTGAAGGATTACGCCGCAAAGCATGTGGAATTTATGAGCGCCTATGAGAAGCTGAGCCAGGAAGGGGAGACGGTCGTGGCCCGGGGAAGCATTGCCGTCCCTATGGGTTCGGTGTTTCTCTTTGAAGACCGGTTTACGCCTTTTGCAAAGGAAAATACCTTCTCGTTCGAGAGAAGGGTTACGGTGGAAAAGGCTTCCAAGGACGATCTGGGCTTTGGCAGCCGGGTGACTCTGGGGATATGCGCAGGGGGCGGCGTCCCTGATTACGATTATTTTGCGCCGGGTGCCTGGTATAAGCACAACGAACATGCTCCGGATCATTTTATCGGGAAGGATATGGATCTTCCCTGTTACTGGTATCGGGAAACGCGCTTTGCTCTGCCGTTTTTTGCCATGCAGAATAAGCGCACAGGCGATACGGTTGTATTTTCCCGGGCCCGGGCGGATATCAGGGCCAGCGAGCCCTTTGAAAACCATTTTGACAGCCGGACGGATCCCTCTTATACCTACGGCTCTCTGGGCCTGAGCGTTCCGAACGGCATCTCTATGGACTACGTGTATCCTGGCACAGAGGGTCTCAACGAGGACATGACGCCTTACCGGAACGGGCCCTACCGCTATCAATTCGGCCTCAATAAGCGCTATCATCCCGTTGAGGAAGGATTTACCCAGGAGTACGGCCTCTTGTGGCATTTTGCGAAGGAAGAGGACTTTCAGTCCATGATGAAGGATACCTGGCGGTTCTTTTACGATGTTTTCGATCCTGCTGTGGCTCCTGTGGATAACGACAAACTCTATCATGTGTGTATGGATATGTTTGACGATCTCTGCCGGGAGTATTACGGCTCCTGGGGCGTTCCCTTCAAGTGCCTGTTGCCCAGCGGCGAGATCGGCATCGTGGATTATCAGATGGGGTTTATCGGCCAGCAGCCCAATATCGGATATCAGCTCCTGCGCTACGGCTATGAGGAAGACAGGCCGGAAACGGCGCAGAAGGGGATAAACGTTCTGGATTGGTGGGTGAAAAATTCCCTGACGGAGTGGGGAGCGCCCAAAACCTGGTACGATCCCTATCCGGCCAGGTGGCTGGATCAGCCGATTTGGCTTCGGATGATGTCCGACGGGCTGGAGGGAATTCTGGATGGCTACGTCTTTCTGAAGAAACAGGGGGAGGACCGGGAAGAGTGGCTTTCTTACTGCAAAACGGTGGGAGACTGGCTCGTAAGGTCGGCGGATGAAGAGGGATGCTGGCACAGAGCTTATAATTTTGACGGCACTGTCAGGCTGGAATCTAAGGCCAACACCTCCAACATCCTGCGGTTTTTAGTACAGCTCTACCTGGTTACGAAGGATGAAAGATATAAAACAGCGGCTTTAAAGGCGGGGAATTGGTGTTACGAGCACATCTATAAAAATCTGGAATATCTGGGCGGCACCTGCGACAACGCCGATGTTCTCGATAAGGAAAGCGGTATTTACGCCTTCTTCGGCTTTTTGTCCCTCTATGACCTTACGGGCGAAAGGAAATGGCTGGAGGCAACGAAGGGAGCCGCAGACTACACCGAGACCTGGACGTACTCCTGGGCGTTCCCTGTCAAGCCCATTGAGAAGATCCACGCCTTCCATCATGTGGATATGTCTGGCCAGAGCCTGATCGCCACAGGCCACTCCGGTGCGGATGTATATATGGCGGCATGTTCCTATATCTATTACCGGCTCTACTTGATCACGAGGGACGTGCATTACAGGGATTTTGCCATATTTATCAGTAAGAATCCCAAGCAGTGGACGGATCTGGACGGAAGCTTCGGCTATGGGCGCAGAGGGCTCTGTGAGGAAAGCGCCAATGTGTATTCTTTTGATAGCCGCGGCGTATACGCCTGGCTTCCCTGGGTCACCTATGTGCAGGTGGATCCCGTTTTCCGCATGAAGGAGACCTTCGGCACCTATGAGATTGAAGATGCAGAAAAGCTTCCGAAAGAGGAACTGCTCAGAAGAAATCGGATCTACGATACATATGCGCCGTGAGTTCTCCTTGTGAGGACGGTATGATCCTTTTGCCGGAAGAATTCCGGAGAAAGAGCCGTGCGGCTCTATTGCCTTCAGATAAATCTGATTTTAAAAACCC
>URRG01000404.1 GCA_900550095.1 uncultured Oscillospiraceae bacterium | reverse complement strand
TGCTTAAAACCGCTGATAAGCGGGAAACGAAACTAGAGAAAATTTTGGGGCGCCCCCCTTAACGGAGGGCGCCCCGCTTTTTCTGAATCAAACCGAAAACGAGACATATAGAGATCCACGCGGTCCGAAATTTTCATGAAGATTTTTTGGCCGCTTCACCGTAGTATCGGTTCAATATGGCCTTTCTTCAGAAACGGCGGGAAACCGTTAGACGCTCTTTGAAACCGCACCCTGTCACAGCGTCCCGTATGCCGCCGCGCGGATGCGGAGATGATGATAGACCTCCTCGTTGGGGACCATCTGGTGCATGTAGATGGCGGAGAAATTCTCTTCCGGGCAGATGGAGGCCCAGGTCCCCAGCATACCTGTCCAGCCGAATTCCCCAACAGGGGTATTGCTGTTGCCTTCCGCGGGGGATAGCATGACCCGCACACCGAGGCCGTAGCCGTAGCCGTCCAGATAGGGATTGCGCAGGTCGAGAAGCTGCGCTTCGCTCATTTGGTTGGTGCGCATCAGGTCGATAGTGCGCCGGCCAATGATTTTCTGCCCTTTGAATACGCCGCCGCCCGCCAGCATCCGGGAAAAAGCGGCGTAGTCCCGAAGGGTGGAGAATAGGCCCGCGCCGCCTGCCTCATACGGATTATCAGGAGCATGCATATCGGTAAACTGCTCTTCGTTTGGAACAAGCCTGCCCTCCGGCGTTTTTTCATAAACTACGGCCATTCTGGAGGGGATGTCTCCAAAGAAGCGGTAGGCGGTGTCTTTCATTCCCAAAGGCTCGAAGATTTCTTCCTTCAGGAACTGCCCCACACTTTTGCCGGATACCTTTTCGATAAGGCCCGCCACCAGCTCGTGCCCGTAGCCGTAAAGGAAATGGGAGCCGGGCTCAAAGGCAAGGGGGACCCGGCTCATGGCCTTGATTTCCGTCTGCAGATCGTACCGCCCGTATTTTTCGTGAAGTTCCTTCTGCACCTGCATCATGGCGCGTCCGGTGACGCTGTTCGGGTTTGCATAGGGAAGGCCGCAGGCCATGGAAAAGGCGTGCTTTACCAAAAGGGGCTTGCGGGCCTTTTCCGCATATTCGCTTCCGTCCGGCGCTTTTTTGGCGATCATGGGGGAAGCGTATTCCGGAAAATACTCGCTGAGCGGGTCGTTCAGGAGAAATTTTCCCCGTTCAAAAAGCATCATGGCGGCAGTGCAAATGATGATTTTAGTCATGGAAAACAGGCGGCAGACCGTGTCAGGCCCAAAGGGGACGCGGTTTTCCAGATCTGCAAAACCGGCATAGTTTTCATAAACGATTTCCTCGCCTTTGGTCAGAGCGCAGCTGCAGCCTGCCAGACTGTTTTTGGCATAGTTCTCCATAAGAGCGGTCAAATCGGCATACGACGACATACAAATCCTCCTCGATATTTCAAAATCCTGTCGCTTTCGACAGCTTTTCTGTATCCATTCTATTTTCTTTCCATATGAAAATCAATAGCTTTCCGGCATATAGCCCAAATATGTGGAAACAGCTATAATGCGGCTTAGATAAACCGGGGTTTCACGTGCCGCCCGCCGCCTGTGTTTTGCTTGTGCCATAGGGTCTTAAGGCGCAGAAAGGCGCGGAGCGGACCATCGGCCCAGCCCCGCGCCCCTGGTTTGGCTTACAAATTACAAATCCGACGGCATCCCGGGCATATGCGCTGCCTTTGAGAAGCGGCCCGCGGCCTTTCCTTTGGCTTAGTCGCAGGATATGAGGCCGCCGGCCTGTGGGCGTCTGCGCTCTGCATTTGGAAAATGCGTCAGTCGCAGAGACGCCTGTCTTTGATGCACTGCTTCATGGACTTTTCAGAACCTCTGCATTCCCGGAGGATTTCCAGCTGTTCGCTTTCCGGCAGGGAAAGGAAATAATCCTGCTTGTCCGTGTCCAGGTCGAAAGGCTGCAGAAGAGGATAAAAGCTCAGGAGGCCGTCGTTGTTATAATTGTAGAGCGGGTTGAATCCTTCCATAGTCGCTTTCCTTCCTTTCCGGGGGAATGAACTCCCCCTTGGTTTAGTATCGTACTTTTTCCCTTTTTCAGACGAGGAAAGTCCTTCCTAGCGGCAAAAACCGGTATGGGGAATTTCATTGCATTTTCAGGAAAAAAAAGGTATAATAAACAGCATATAGGAATGCGGAATTTCTATTGCGCTATTGAGAGGGTGGGCGCCTTGCCCGGTTTTGCGGTAAACCGGGGCGGGCTTTAAAAATCCCAATGCATGGCACGGCCGGATTTCGTTTGTTCTATGTGCGCCTGCGCAGGCGTTCCGGCCAAATTGGTTGCCCGGGCAGGCTTTTGCAGCTTCGGCTGTGGGAGCGGTTCTGGTTTTCCTCTGGTTTCTTTCCTGCCGCCGCGGCCGGAAGTTCTTCATATTCCGGCGCGCCGGCGTTCTGCGGCAAATGACAGACGGAATAGAGGTTTTGCTTTGGATAAGTATAAGAGGCTGGTATCCAATACGCTGATATTTGCGGTTGGCACCTTCAGCTCAAAGGTTCTGGTTTTCCTTCTGATGCCGTTGTATACCCGTGTGCTTTCCACGGAGGAATACGGCGTTACCAACACCATTGTGGATAT
>URRG01000403.1 GCA_900550095.1 uncultured Oscillospiraceae bacterium | reverse complement strand
CAGAGCACATAATCGGCCAGCGACATTTCTCCATTGGAGACCATGAGCGTGAGGGTGAGGTAAGCCGCGATTTCCATCACGATCCCCATTCCCGCCGTGATCAGGGCGGAAAGAAAATTCTTTGACTCCACACGGCAGAACTCCCGGCGGATCTGCTTGTGCGTCAGGGCGAAACGCTCTTCGATCCAGGGATACATGGCGTAAAGGCGGATATCCTTCCCGAATTTGGGATCCGCGGAAGCGTTCTGAAGATAGCTGATCCGTCTGACTCCGTTTCCAAAGTAGTCGTTTCTCTTGGTTCGCTCTCTGTCTCCCAGGTCGGAAAAAAGAAAGCTGACTACCGTACATACCGTCATGAGGGCCAGCAGCAGGATGGGCAGTCGTCTGAGCACGGAAAGGTATACCAGAAAGCCGAAAATGCCCGAACCCAAAAGAGTCAGGTTTATTGCGCTTTGAGAGATATACCGGTTATACTGCCAGATATATTGATTCGCCTCGTCAAATTTGCCCGAAATCTCTTTGTTTTCCAGATTCTCATAGTCGCAGTCTAGTTTTTTAGCGAAGAGACTGTCGTCCAGCGCCTGACACAGCTTGCTCTGCTCTTCTTCCATAGTACCGGAGGCGTATTGGTCGAGAAAGCTGCAGAGAACCGCCGCCGCCCCTAAAGCCAGCACGGCCTGCATCAGCCCCGCCGCGCTGCCTTGTTCCGTAATGGCTTTCACCACAAGATTGGGAAGCAGGATCCCGATAAAAGGGAGCGCCACCTTCATGGGAATGCTGATCCATATCATCCGAAAGGAGCGTTTGGCGTATTGCTTCATCTGCTTCAGCATAAAAAGAAGATTGGGCCAAAGGCCGTATTGTGTTTTCATAACTGTTCCCTCCCCGTTCTTATGTCTTCTGTTTTTTATTTCCTGTATTTTGTGCCGTCTGGAAGGTCCCGGCAGCTGACGGATGTTCAGGCATATAGACAGCGCTGGAAACATTTTGCCATTCCAGCTATTTGGATAAGTTTATTTCTTATTTCGCAAAATGATACAGAAATCTTCTTCTATATAAAAATGAGGTGTATAAATACAATAGAAATTATATTTTATTGATAGATTTTTTATACAGAAAAGTATACCATGCTGTGTGCTGTTTCTCAACAGCGCATCAATACAAATTTCCGATATGTTTTTGAGCGTTTTTTACGGACCAAGGCTCAGTTTGTGATTGTATTTCACTTGTTATTGTATTTTTCTAAAAGAGAAGGTTTATATGCCATGGGTTCAAAGACTGATAAGAGATCATACGCTCCCTTCGGATTTACGGCTAAAACACCGGCTGGATTAGACGGATCGATTGGCTTCAGCATAACTTTTAAACTGGAAATGTATAGGAGAACAGGAAAGGAGAGCATGGAAGTTTTGCATGCACAGGGTATAGCTTAAAAAAGACGGACAGCAGGGATGGAGCAATTAAAGCTATAAAAGCAGTCTGCTGTATACGTGGATCAAGGGGGATATGTGGGTAAAACCGGACCCGAAACGGAATCCGCGTCCCGGCTCAACGGCGGAAACACCGCAGGAAGGATATCAGAAGGCGCGGATGCAAAATATCCATCGGATGATTTTGATATCTCAGAATTCGAAAAGTTGGATAGCCAATAAACTCCAAACGTTTTTGATATCACGATTCCATGAAATTTGTTTGTTTTCTTATGTGGATTGTATTATACTGGAAATAGAAAATTCAGGAGGCACAAAACGGCGGTCAGCTGCAATTTTCTTTGAAAAGCGGTATGACCTTGGATTGAGCAAAACCGATATGATGCGCTGTGCTGACACTGGTACCAAGGTTTTCACATCTGAGCAAAAGCGGGCCGCTCCTGATAGGCAGAGCGGGAAAGAACTGCTAAATCCTGTTAACGATAGAATGGAATGTATTCTTGCTGAATCAAATGGAGGAGAAAACGCATGGTTACAGGCGCAATCAAAAATAAAGTGGACAAAATCTGGACGGACATCTGGGCGGGCGGTATTACCAATCCTTTGACGGTGATCGAGCAGCTGACCTATCTGATGTTCATCCGTTCGTTAGATGAAAAGGAACTGGAAACAGAAGAATTTGCAAACATGACCGGCGAGAAGATGGACAAAATTTTCCCCCAGTCTCCTGTGGGGCAGTCCATGCGCTGGAGCAAATTCAAAAATAACGATCCCCGTGATATTTATGACGTGATCTCTCAGCGGGTATTCCCGGCTATTAAAAACATGAAGCATGGCCGTCTGCCGGACTTCACCGAGCAGGGCGATCTGATCGAGGTCGCCGACGATTTGGGCAACGATGAACAGAATACCACAGCTTTTGCCCGCTACATGAGCGACGCCATGTTCCTGATCCCTACGCCCCAGGTGCTGCAAAAGATCATCACCGGGCTGGACGACCTGTATGAGCATGACATTGCCGATCTGGATATGCAGGGTGATCAGTACGAGTATATGCTGGGCAAGCTGGCCACCGCCGGGCAGAACGGCCAGTTCCGCACCCCCAAGCACATCCGGGAAATGATGGTAGAGCTATTGCAGCCCACTCCGGACGATACCATCTGCGACCCGGCCTGCGGTACGGCG
>URRG01000402.1 GCA_900550095.1 uncultured Oscillospiraceae bacterium | reverse complement strand
TCTTTTCAATGTCCTGACCGGATATTCCCGTCCACCGGAATACAACAAATTCATTGTAGCGCCTCACGGCATGCGCAGCTTTTTTGAGGAAATGATCGGGCGGGAAATCGCCAACGCCAGAAAAAATCTTCCCTGCGGCATCACGGCCAAGGTGAATTCCCTGGTAGATCCCGGGATCATCTCTCTTCTTTACGAAGCCTCGCAGGCGGGGGTTCCCATCAGGCTCATAGTTCGGGGGATATGCTGTCTGATTCCCGGGCTTCCGGGGGTGAGCGAAAATATCAGCGTTTACAGCATCGTGGGCCAGCTTTTGGAGCACAGCCGCATATTCCGTTTTGAAAACGGCGGGATCCCCAAAGTCTACATGGGCAGCGCGGACTGGATGCCCAGAAACCTGGACCGGCGCGTAGAGCTTGTGTTCCCCGTTGAAGACGAAGAACTTCGGGAAAGGGCCTTCTCCATTCTGGAACTGATGCTCAGCGACACTATAAACGCAAGAATCATGAACTCCGACACCTCTTATGAGCATATCGACCGCCGGGGAAAGGCTGCTGTCAACTCTCACCGGGAGTTCTCGAAACGGGCCGCTCAGGCTCTGAAGGCGCTTTCCGAACCGGACGCTTCCAAGCCGTATATCCCCATAGTCCACAGCCCGGAAGAACCGGAAAACTGAGCGTCAAACGGCAGAACAATGCAGCAGCAGTTCAAATACTAAGGGAATGCAATAAGAAAGGATGGGTTTCACTATGAAAAGAATCGGAATCCTTACCAGCGGAGGAGACTGCCAGGGCCTCAACGCCGCTATCCGCGGCGTCAGCAAGGCGCTGTATGAGGAGTTCGGCGAGGACGTGGAGATCTACGGCATCATCGACGGATACAGGGGCCTGATCGAGGGAGACTACAAAAAAATGAAGCCGGAGAATTTTTCCGGCATTCTCACGCTGGGGGGCACCATTCTGGGCACTTCCCGGCAGCCCTTCAAGCTCATGCGCGTGATCGACAGTGAGAACAGCGTGGATAAGGTCAAGGCCATGAAGGATAACTATAAGAAAATGCGGCTGGACTGCCTTGTGATCCTCGGCGGCAACGGGACGCATAAAACCGCCAATCTCCTATGTGAGGAGGGGCTTAACGTGGTCTCCCTTCCCAAGACCATCGACAACGACGTCTGGGGCACAGAGATGACCTTCGGCTTCCACTCCGCCGTTGAGGTCGCCAGCAATGTGCTGGACTGTATCCATACCACCGCCACCTCTCACGGCCGCGTATTCATCGTGGAGATCATGGGGCACAAGGTAGGATGGCTTCCCCTCTATGCCGGCGTTGCAGGCGGCGCCGACGTGATCCTGCTTCCCGAAATCCCCTATTCTATCCGTTCCATCGTAAAAACGCTGGACAATCGGAACAAAGCCGGAAAACGCTTTTCCATTCTGGCAGTAGCGGAAGGAGCTATTTCCAAAAAAGAAGCCAGGATGACGAAAAAAGAGCTGAAGGCTTCCCGCGCGGCTATGCCCTATCCTTCCATCTCTTACCGGCTGGCAAAGGAGATAGAGGCGGAAACGGGCAGCGAGATCCGTGTAACGGTCCCCGGCCATTTCCAGCGGGGCGGCAGCCCCTGCGCTTACGACAGGGTCCTTTCCACCCGTTTCGGCGCTGCGGCGGCCAAGCTCATCAAAGAAAAGAATTACGGCAATATGGTGGCCCTGAGAGGCGGCAGGATCGTGCCTGTGCCTCTTTCCGAGGTAGCGGGGAAGCTGAAGACCGTCCCCGTAGACTGCGAAGAAATCCAGGCGGCCAAAGAAATCGGAGTGAGCTTCGGCGACTGATCCAGGCGGACCGCGGCCAAGCCGGCGCAGGCTCTGCTGCCGGTTTTGGCCGCCGTTCAGACATCGCCGAAGCATTACAGATAAAGCCTGTCCGGAAGCGGTTTACATCGCTTCCGGACAGGCTTTATGTATTTCACAGCTCCGGCAGTTTGGATCTGTCCGTTATAAGACCGTATGGATCCACTCGCCCTTTTCATTCTGAGCAATAAAATGCTCGTTCAGCTCCTCATTCTCCATTATCTTCAGCATCCAATCGAAGTTGGGAGCGATGCGCATAGAAGGAATCTCTTTTGGATCCACCCAGAACACGCGGCCTTCTTCCCCATTTTCGATCAGATCCCCTTCAAATACAGACGTGGTGAAGAGGAATACGAAGTAACGCCGGTTTTCTTCCCGGGAATACCAATCCTTCAGCCCGCAGAAACGCACCCGGGATATATCCAGATTGGTCTCTTCCTTTATCTCCCGAATGACGGAATCCACAATGGACTCGCCCGGTTCCACATGTCCGCCGGGGAAAGCGATCCCGGACCAGCCGGGCTTTATCCGATCCTGTACTAAGACCTTACCCGTGGCAGGATCCCGTATCATGCACATATTGGTAAGCTCCGCTGTTTCCATTCCCATACGCTCCTTTTCTCAATCCAAAACAATGCGGTCCCTGAGCTTAGAAAAGACCTTTTCTCCTATACCGGGCACCTCCATGAGCTCCTCTAAAGTGGAAAAGCCCCCGTTTTCTTCCCGGTATTCCAGTATGGCCTGTGCCAGAGCGGGGCCTATCCCCGGCAGAG
>URRG01000401.1 GCA_900550095.1 uncultured Oscillospiraceae bacterium | reverse complement strand
CCCCCCCGCAGCGTAGATAAAATACCATTCCGCCCGGGAGATCTCTATATCCGCCGCCTTCAGGCACTCCAGGAGCCTTCCCTCGTTCATGGTGCCCGTCACAGGCTGGACATGGGCCGGAAGCCGCAGAAGCCACGCCAGAGCTATAGTGGTCTTACTGACTCCGTAGCGCGCGCCCACCTCTTCCAGAGCGTCGTTCAGTCTCTGATACTTGGGGTTATCGATGACCAGATCCTCGCAGTAGCATCCTGCCCGGAAGGGAGACCATGCCTGCAGCGTTATGTTCTGCAGGCGGCTGTATTCGTAAAGGCCGCCGTCCCGATTGGCGCCGAAGGGCATTTCCATATTCATGAACATGCCGTAATCCAAAACAGCCGTATGTCCCACGCCCATCTGCACCTGATCCGCGATCAGCGGCTGCCGGATATATTTCTGCAGAAGCTGCATCTGCGTCACCGTCTGGTTGGAAACGCCGAAATGCCGCACCTTTCCTTCTGTATACAGCTTTTCAAAGGCCTCGGCGATCTCCTCCGGCTCCATGAGCGGATCGGGTCTGTGAAGAAGCAGCACGTCGATATAGTCCGTCTTCAGCCGCCGGAGGCTCCCCTCCACCGCTTCCAAAATGTGCTTCTTGGAAAAGTCATACATCCAGTGCCCATAAGGATTATCCACGTTGCCGCACTTGGTCTGGATGAAGACCTTTTCCCGCATATCTGCATTCATATGGAGCGCATCAGCAAACAGCTCTTCGCAGCGCCCGCCGCCGTAGCAGTCCGCGTGGTCAAAGAAATTGGCTCCGTTCTCCAGGGCCGTCCGCAGAAAATGCTCGGCCCGCCTTTTATCCAGGCCCACAATGCGCATACACCCCACCGCTACGGCGGGGACTGTCAGTTCCGAGCTTCCAAGCCGGATTTTCTTCATACTTTACAACTCCTTTTCTCCGGCTCAAAGCCGGTATATGCAGGCATATACAAAGCGGGATTTTCATTCCGCCTTCGCGCAGGAACGCGCCCTGCATGCGCGCCCCTGCGCCGGATGTATCCGGATTCCATTGTATCATATCATATGGATATTTTCTATTTTTATAGAAATATTCAGGCATAGACCCCCTACAGCCTTGTATTCCCAAGCTGCGCAAAAGACGCAAATACACAAAAGCGCGCCCTTCAAAAGGCGCGCTTTTCACAGTTGGTTTAATTTGGCATTCCGCTCTTATCCGGCAGGTTTCTCCGTCTTCCCTGCCTACTCGGCTTTTTCAAGCTTTTCTATTTCCCTCATCCAAAGGGCGGCGGAAGCGTCGCTGGGCATACGCCAGTCTCCGCGGGGAGAAAGGGTCACGGTGCCCACCTTCGGGCCGTCCGGCAGGCAGGAGCGCTTGAACTGCTGGGTGAAAAAACGTCTGCAGAACACCTTCAGCCATTTGAGGACCGTCCCGCGGTCGTAGGAGCCCTCGAAGGCCTGAAGTGCCATACGGAAGATTTTCCCCGGGCCGAAGCCGAAGCGCAGAAGATAGTAAAGGAAAAAGTCGTGCAGCTCATAGGGCCCCACGATATCCTCCGTCTTCTGGGAAATTTCCCCTTCCACCGGCGGAAGGAGCTCCGGGCTCACGGGCGTATCCAGAATATCTTCCAGAACGGCGCTCAGTTGCCCTCCGCTTTCCTGAGAAACATGGCGCACCAGGTAACGCACCAAGGTTTTCGGAACAGAACCGTTCACCGCATACATGCTCATGTGGTCGCCGTTATACGTGGCCCAGCCAAGGGCAAGCTCCGAAAGATCGCCCGTTCCCACCACCATGCCTCCGGACTGGTTGGCCAGATCCATCAGGACCTGGGTCCGTTCCCGGGCCTGGGCGTTTTCATAGGTCACATCCCGGTTTTCGGGGTCGTGGCCTATATCCCGGAAATGCAGGTTCACCGACTCCCCGATGGGGATCTCCCGGAACCGTGCCCCGATTTCCTCTGCAAGACGCTGGGCGTTGCTCTTCGTCCTTCCCGTAGTGCCGAAGCCAGGCATAGAGACCGCCAAAATCCCCTCCGGCGGCAGCCCAAGCCTCTTAAACGCCCTGGCGGAAACGAGAAGCGCCAGCGTAGAATCCAGCCCTCCGGAAACGCCGATCACAACTTCTCGGCAGCCCGTATGAGAAAGCCGGGTTTTGAGCCCCTCGGCCTGCATGGTCAGGATATGTTCGCACCTCTGTCTGAGATCTCCCGCCCCTTTGGGAACGAAAGGAAGAGGGGAGAGCCTGCGGAGCAGAGGCGCATATCCGCCCGTTTCCTGCTGCGGGGGTTCTTCCCCAAACGAAAAGGAAATCCGCCGCAGAGGCGCGGAAGGAGTCCCCCCCCACGTAGTAGTTCGCCTGCGCTCATAGAGCATCCGGCCCAGATCCACATCCGCCAGAGCCAGGGCGGCCCCAAAGGGTTCCGACTCACCGAGAATGGAGCCGTTCTCCCCTATAAGATTATGCCCGGAAAAAACCAGATCCGTAGAGGATTCCCCTTCCCCCGCATCCGCATAGGCGTAAGCACAGAGCAGGCGGGCAGACTGGGCCGCCACAAGCTGCCTGCGGTATTCCGCTTTTCCCGCCACCTCGTCGCTGGCAGAGCAGTTCAGGAGCAGGGTGGCTCCTCC
>URRG01000400.1 GCA_900550095.1 uncultured Oscillospiraceae bacterium | reverse complement strand
TAACGTCTTTATCGATCAAGGGCTCGCCGCAGTCTTTGCAATAAAAGATCGGAATGGGAACGCCCCAGCGGCGCTGGCGGGAGATGCACCAGTCGTTCCGGTCCATCACCATGGAGGTGATCCGGTCTTTGCCCCAGCCGGGGATCCACTGGACCTTGTTGATCTCTTCTACGGATTTTTCCTTGATAGCGTCCACAGAACAGAACCACTGCTCTGTGGCGCGGAAGAGCACGGGATTTTTACAGCGCCAGCAATGGGGATACTGATGGACGATATGCTCTGTTGCAAACATCGCGCCCAGTTCCGTCAGCCGCTGCGCTATCGCCTTGTTGGCTTCCCCTGTGGTGAGGCCCGCAAATTCATCGCCGGCCTCCGCCGTGAGTCTGCCGTGGGCGTCTACAGGAACGACGATGCCCACCTCCGGGTAAGAATTGTGGCATACGTCATAGTCCTCCACACCGAAGCCGGGAGCCGTATGCACACAGCCTGTGCCGCTTTCCAGCGTTACATGATCCCCCAGAATCACCAAAGACTCCCGGTCAAGATAAGGATGAGCGGCCTTCATGTATTCCAGCTCGCTGCCCTTAAAGGAAGCTATGACCTCATATTCTTCCTTTCCGGCAGCTTTCATGGCATTCTCATAGAGAGCCTCTGCCATAATGTAATATTCATCCCCGGATTTAACGAGCACATACGCAAAATCGGGGCCAAGGCAGATAGCCAGGTTGCCGGGGATCGTCCAGGTGGTAGTGGTCCAGATCACGAAATAGACCTTGGAAGGATCCACGCCCTTTGCAGAAAGCAGTCCCTTGTCCTCGGTCACGCGGAATTTTACATAGATGGAGTCGCAAGGATCCTCAGCATATTCGATCTCGGCCTCCGCCAGGGCGGTTTCGCAGTCGGGGCACCAATACACAGGCTTGAGCCCTTTATAGATGTAGCCCTTTTCCGCCATCTGAGAAAAGATCTCGATCTGCTTGGCCTCAAAATCATGGGTCAGAGTGATATATGGATGCTCCCAATCCCCGATGCCGCCCAAACGGCGGAACTGTTTGCGCTGGTCATCCAGATACCCTAAGGCAAATTCCCGGCAGAGCTTGCGCAGCTCCACATCGGAAATAGTGGTTGAATTCCCCACTCCGGCCTTTTTTCGGGCCTTGAGCTCAGTGGGAAGGCCATGGGTATCCCAGCCCGGCACATAGGGAGCCTTGAAGCCGCTCATATTTTTATAGCGGACAATGATATCCTTCAGGGTCTTGTTGAGAGCCGTGCCCAGATGGATATCCCCGTTCGCATAGGGAGGGCCGTCGTGAAGGACAAATACCGGCTTCCCCTCGTTCTTTTTCATCAGGTTTCCGTAGATATCCTTTTCTTCCCAGGCTTTGAGCATTTCCGGCTCTTTTTTGGGCAGGCCGGCCTGCATGGCAAAACCGGTCTTAGGCAGATTCAGCGTATTTTTATAATCCTGCGCCATTTGCTTTCTTCTCTCCTATTAATTCAGTATTTCTGTGGGAAATAAGGGGGGCGCTCCCGCCCTTCTCTGTTTCTTTTTCAATCGCCGAAAGGATGCGCCGGGCTGAAGGCCGGTTTTTCCCCGGCAGGCACAGCCTCCTCCTCTCCGGCGGGTTCTTCATATGTATATTCCTGCTCTCCGGCAGGAATATTGCTGTCCTCAAAGAGAACCGGCTCCGGCATAGAGACCTCTTCTTCTTTATAAGGCTCTTCTTCCGCCGGGGCAGCGTCTTCGGCAGGCTCCTCTTTTTTTACAGGAAGGGCCGTTATCAATGTAAGATGCTGCTTATACAGCTCCAACATCTGAGAACGAAAATCCGTAACCGCCTGTTTGAGCGTTTCCAGCTCCTGAGTATGGGATTTCGCTTCCTCCTCCGCCGAGCCCACGATCCGCTCCGCTTTCATCTGGGCGTCACGAATGATGATCTCCGCCTTATGGCGGGCCTCCCGCACAGAGGCATCCCCCAGCTTCTGGGCGCTCACAAGAGCGTTTTTGATGCCGTCCTCTTCGTCCCGGTATTCTTCGATCTTCTGCGCCAGAATTTCCATTTTTTTCTGAAGCTGCCGGTTTTCCTGGCTCAAAGCGGCGAGCTCCTCCTGCTGCTTCTGGGCGGTTTTTGAAAGAGAGTCCACCGTTTCCCGGACTTGCTCCACAAATTCGTCCACATCTTCAGGCTTATAACCGCCGGGCAGCTTGGCCATGCGGAACGTCGCGTCGGTGATCTGCTGCAGATTCAGCATCTGTTCCCTTACCTCCTCTATATATACTTACGAAAGGCGAGCCCAAGCCGTCCCTTTTTGGTGGGAGGCCCCAGGCGGTCTATCACGAACCGGCCTTTCCCGCGGATAGATAGAACATCTCCTTCCCCGACGGGCGCAGAAAGGGAAAGAGTCTCTATATGATTGACGGAAACCAACCCGGCCCGGATCCAATCGGCGGCTTTCTCACGGCTGACGCTTCCCGCCGCGGCCGCAATACAGTCCAGCCTTGGAGAGGCCACCACGGCAGAGCGTTCTTCGAAGGAATGTGCCGCCGGATACGGCTCTTCCGCGCCCTCCTGCCATCGTATCCCCACACGCCCTATTTTCTCCGTCTGCTGAAGAAGAAAGCCCGCAACCTCAGGACG
>URRG01000399.1 GCA_900550095.1 uncultured Oscillospiraceae bacterium | reverse complement strand
AGTCGTCTGCCCCGTGGACCGGCTGGAGTATCCTGTGACCCTGGGGCACGAGGTATTTACCTCCGGAAAAATCAGCTTTGAAAGCCTGCGGGAGCTCATCGGCATCCTTCGGGGCTTCTCCAATGTAATGGCCGAATACGGGGTGGACGAATACCGTGTTGTAGCGACGACCGCTCTGCGGGAGGCCCATAATAAAACATTTATAACGGATCAGCTGAAAATCCAGAATAATATGACCGTGTCCATTCTGGAGGACAATCAGGAAAAATCTCTGATCTTTTCCAGTATTTTCGATTCCCTCCAGGAGGTCGAAGCTATCCGGAAGGGCGCCTCTCTTGTGACGCATATAGGCACAGGCACCATCGGCTTTTCCGTATATTCCAACGGCACCGTGATCTTTTCGCAGAACATTCCTCTGGGCGCTCTGAAGCTCCACGACAAACTGGGTTCCCTGCAAAATGAGACGGACGATTTTTACACCGTTATCTCCGAATACGTGGATCTGATCATTCAGCATATCGCCATCACCCTGCCGGAAACAGATTTCCCTATCTCGAATCTTGTGATCACCGGCAGCGCCACCCGCACCATCGCCTCTCTGTGCGGTGTGCCGGAAACGAACGGAAATTTCATCCTCACAGCCAAACAAATCAAAAAAGTTTTCAGGGAAATGCGTTCCCTTACCACAGAAAAACTCAGCCTGAAATACAATATCTCTGAAGAAGCCGCCGAGCTTCTGTATTCCTCCCTGGCCATCTACGTTCAGCTGATCGAATTTACAAAGGCCGCAACGGTCATCGCCCCCAGAACGGATCTCTGCTCCACTCTGGTAAGGCTCCTTTTGCAGCCTAAAAGCGCCGCGGCTTTTCAGGAAGAGGTGCGGGCCAACGCCATTTCCTGCGCCAGAGAGACTGCGGAAAACTACAGCTGCAACCGGAAGCACGCGGAACAGGTCCGCCAGTTCGCCTGCCAGATTTTTGATAAAATGAAAAAGACGCACGGGCTGGATCAGCACAGCAAGCTCCTTCTGGAGGTGGCCTCTATCCTCCACGACAGCGGGTACTATGTAAACTCCAAGCAGCATCTTTCCAGCACCTTTGACCTGATCAAAAATATGGATATCTACGGTCTTACCGACGAAGAAACCCTTTATATCGCCTATGTGGCCCGTTATACGGGGTATGAGAGCGATTCTCTGGACGAAGGCGACGACCTGTATCTGCTCAGCGGCGAGAAGCAGCTGCTTGTCTCGAAGCTCACGGCGATCTTCCGCCTGGCGGATTCCCTTGACAAATCCCAGAAACAAAAATTTTCTTCCATAAAGGTCAAACTGGAGCACGAACGGCTCCTGATCACAGCGGAAACCGACGTAAACCCCTACCTGGAAAAATGGGCCTTCGGGCAGTGCGCCGTATTCTTCAAAGAGGTTTTCGGCATCACGCCTGAGCTGCTCATCAAATCGGCTGCTGTGCGCGCAATCTAACGAAAGGGCGGAAACATACATGAATCAGAAAAACACCATCCCTTATATCAATAGGGAACTGAGCTGGCTGGACTTCAACGCCCGGGTATTGGAGGAAGCCTTCAAAAAGGAAAATCCCATCATGGAGCGCATCCGCTTCCTTGCGATCACCGCCTCCAACCTGGATGAATTTTTTATGGTCCGGGTGGCGGGCGTTATGGAACAGGTGCATTCAAAATATAATGCGGCGGACGCTTCCGGCCTTACGCCTTCCGCCCTGCTTCCCTTGCTGACGGATAAAATCCGTAGCTTCATGGAACGGCAGTACTCCTGCCTGAACCGCTCCATCCTTCCGGCGCTGAAGCGTCATGGGATCCTCTTTCTGGAACCGGATGAGATGAACGAGACCCAGCTGCAGTTTATCGACGACTATTTCCGAAAGGTGCTTTTCCCCGTCCTCACGCCCCTGGCGGTGGACAGGAGCCGCCCCTTCCCCATGCTGGCCAACAAAAGCCTGAACCTGGGAGTCCGTCTGGAAGACAAAGACGGGGAGCCCTGCTTTGCGGTGGTCCAGGTTCCCGGGATTCTGTCCCGTTTTCTGGAGCTCCCTCAAAACAGCCGGGGAAACCGGTGCTTCGTCCTTTTGGAGGATGTCATCGCCTATAAGCTCCCTGAATTGTTCGAACTGCTTTCCATCAAAGCCGTATGCGCCTTCCGTATCACCCGCAACTCGGATCTTTCCATCGACGAAGAAGCAGAGGATCTGATGAGCGAGATTCAGAAATCCATAAAAAAGAGAAAAAGAGGACGCCCCGTCCGTCTGGAGCTCTCCCAGAAGTGCGACGGAGACCTGCGGGATTTTCTCATGGAAATGCTGGATATGGAGACTCCCGAGCTCTATGAGCTCCCCGGCGCCCTAGATCTGACTTTTCTCTCTAAGTTCGCCGGGATCTCAGGTTGCGAAAATCTCTGCTTCGAGCCTATCAAGCCTGTGTATCCACCCGCCGACTTTTGGGGGTATACCGATATCTTTGAAGCTATCCGTGAAAAAGACAGAATGGTCCACCACCCGTATGAAAGCTTTGAATGCGTCGTAGATTTCGTGCGCCGGGCCGCAGAAGACAAAGACGTTCTGGCCATCAAGCAGACCCTTTACCGTGTGAGCGGCAATTCTCCGATTATTGC
>URRG01000398.1 GCA_900550095.1 uncultured Oscillospiraceae bacterium | reverse complement strand
GTCCGCCTCTCCGCACCCGCACGCACGCAGGCTACTGAAAAGCATACGCCTTCACTGGCAGCTGTATGCGATCTTAGCCATTCCCCTGGCCTGGCTTATCCTGTTCAATTATGTCCCCATGTACGGCCTGAATCTGGCCTTCCGAAAATACAACGCCCTTGCCGGCATAAACGGCGGCCAGTGGATGGGGCTGCACTATTTCGAAATGTTTTTCCGCTCTCCCAACGCCTGGAATTACCTGTGGAACACCTTCGCCCTCAGCCTGTATTCCACAATACTGGGGTTCCTGCCCCCTCTCGTGCTGGCCGTATGCCTGAACGAAGCGAAGGGCCGGTTTTTCAAAAAGACCGTGCAGATGGTCACATATATCCCCTATTTTATCTCTACCGTCGTTCTGGTGGGGATGCTCTTCCAGCTTCTGGATATCCGAAACGGTATTTTCAACCAGATCGTTACCGCTTTGGGCGGCGAAGCGCAGAACTGGATGGGGGAATCCGATTACTTCCGCATGATTTACGTCCTTTCCGGGATTTGGCAGACGACAGGCTACAACAGCATCGTCTACCTGGCTGCTCTGACAGCCGTCAGCCCGGAGCTGCAGGAAGCTGCCGTGATCGACGGAGCCAGCCGCATGCAAAGGATCCTCCATGTGGATATCCCCTGCATCTCTTCCACTATTATCACCCTGTTCGTCCTGGGCGTGGGTTTCACTATGAGCGTAGGCTTTGAAAAAGTGCTTCTTATGCAGAATCCCACAAACACCGCCGTCTCTGAGATCGTCTCCACCTATGTATACAAGGTAGGCCTGGTGCAGAACAACTTCAGCTATTCCACTGCAATCGGCATGTTCAATTCGGGCATCAACCTGGTTTTGATGCTGTTGGTAAATTTCCTGTCAAAGAAGCTGACGGATACCAGCATCTGGTAAGGAGGAATGCATCATGACAGAGGCTGTTAAAGCCATCAAAAGAAAAAGCAAGATCAGGGCGAGCGGCAAAGATAAAGCCTTCCTGTTCTTTGTATACCTGTTTTTGACCCTTTCCCTTCTCGTCGTGCTCCTCCCGCTGATCTATGTGGTAAGCGCGTCCTTCAGCGACTCAAAGGCTGTCGTCAGCGGCGAGGTATGGCTTCTGCCCGTCCGCCCTACTCTGAAGGGATATACCGCCGTATTTGAAAATCCGCAGATCATGACCGGATTCCTGAATTCTTTTATCTATATGTTTGCGGGAACAGCCGTCAGCCTGGTGCTCACCGTGTTGGCCGCCTATCCTCTTTCCAGAGGGGAGCTGGCCGGGAAAAAGCTCTTTAACGGGCTGTTTCTCTTCACCATGCTCTTTTCCGGCGGTATGATCCCCAGCTATATCCTGCTCAGGGATTTGAATATGCTGAATACCCGCTGGGCCATCATCATTCCCACGGCCCTTTCCGTGTGGAACCTGATCATCACCAGAACATACTATCAAAACACCATACCCGGCGATATATATGAAGCTGCCTATTTGGACGGCTGCAGCGACCTGCGCATCCTGTTCAGCATCGTGATCCCCCTTTCCGGCCCGATCCTGGCCGTTATGGGCCTTTACTACGCCATCGGCCAGTGGAATTCCTACTTTAACGCCATGATCTATCTGAAGGATCAGGAGCTCTTCCCCCTGCAGATCATCCTGCGCAATATTCTGATCCAAAACCAGATGAGCGGACAGATGATCACCGATGTAAAACAGCTGGAACGTATGCAGGGTATGGCTCAGCTTCTGAAATATTCCGTTATGGTGGTCTCCTGTCTGCCTTTGGTGGCGCTTTATCCCTTCGTGCAGAAATTTTTTGTAAAGGGCGTGATGTTCGGTGCCGTGAAAGGCTGAACGCCGCTCTCTATGAAAAATGGAAAAGAGAAGACCTCTGTTCCGGTATAAAAACCATGAAAATCAGAAATTATCGTTGAAAAGGAGTGTTGCAACATGAGCAAAAGAAAACGGCTGGCTGCCCTGCTTCTGGCGTTGGCGGTCTCCCTTCCGGCCTCCGCCTGCAGCGGCGGAGAGAACGCCTCTTCTGCGGGAGGCTCCTCTTCAGGGGGCGAAAGCGCTTCAGGCCTGACGGAACCGGGCTCCTACCCTATTTCAGAGGAGCCTGTGACTCTGACTGTACTGACCCAGCAGATCCCCAGCATCATCGACATCACCACCAATGATTTCACCCTATGGTATGAGGAGCTGACAAACGTTCACATCGAATGGCAGCTGGTCCCCTCCGACTCGGTGGAAAGCAATCTGAACCTTGCCCTCTCCGGGGGAGACTATCCGGATATTTTCCTTTCCATGGGAATCAAAAGCTCTCAGGAGGATCAATACGGAGGAGAGGGAAAGATTTTCCGCCCGCTGAATGCATACATCGATTCGTGCATGCCGAATTTCAAATCTGTTCTGGAGGAAAAGCCCGACGTGCTCAGCGATATCACCGCTATGGACGGCAATATTTACAGCCTGCCTTCCATCACGGAGTATCTCCACGGCCAATATGCTCAGAAGATGTGGGTCAATACCCAATGGCTCGACACCCTGGGGCTCAAAAAGCCGGAAACCACTGAAGATTTTTATCAAATGCTGAAGGCTTTCAAGGAAGAGGATCCCAACGGCAACGGCGTCGCGGATGAAATCCCCCTCTCCGGCGT
>URRG01000397.1 GCA_900550095.1 uncultured Oscillospiraceae bacterium | reverse complement strand
TACAGCATAAATAAGGGAAGGCATGGGCAGAGCTTTACCAGCATGTGCTGTATGCCTCTATAAAAAATATTGCCGCCCCCGTTGACAAAGAGAAAAAAGTATTGTATAACTGTATTAAGTTAATAATACAATACTACAGAGGAAGTGAGCAGATGGGATGGAATTTTCAGGCAGACCGGCCGATATATTCCCAGCTGATGGAGCAGATCAAGCGGCGCATCATCGTCGGGGAATATCCGCCCGGGGAAAAGATGCCTTCTGTCCGGGAGCTGGCCATGGAGGCCTCTGTCAATCCCAATACGATGCAGAAGGCTTTCGCCCAGCTGGAGCAGGAAGGGCTTTTACACACGCAAAGGACCAGCGGCAGATTTGTAACGGAGGATCGTGATCGGATTATGAGTATAAAAGAGGATTTGGCAAAGGAACTGGCGGCGGGGTTTCTGCAGAGCATGAAGGAGCTGGGATATTCGGACTCCCAGGCTATAACCATGCTGGAATCCGCCAGCCGTGAAAAAGAGGAACCGGCAGACGAAAAGAAGGAGGGAATTTGATGGAGCCGATTTTTGAGTGCAGGCATCTGACAAAAACGTTTCCGGGGAAGGAGGCCCTGCGGGATGTGAGCTTTTCCCTGGAGAAAGGCCGTATCGTAGGTCTTCTGGGCCCCAACGGAAGCGGAAAGAGCACCCTTATGAAGCTGGCCAACGGGCTTCTTTACCCTACGCAGGGAGGGATTCTTATCGACGGCATGGCGCCGGGGGTGGAAACGAAGAAGGTCGTTTCCTACCTTCCGGATAAAAACTATCTGAACGATTGGATGAGCGTGCGTCAGCTTGTGAATTTCTTCGGGGATTTTTATGAGGATTTCCAGAAAGAGGCGGCTGTGGAAATGATCCAGCGGCTGGGGATCCCCATGCACGCAAAGCTGAAGACTCTTTCCAAGGGCACAAAGGAAAAGGTTCAGCTGATCCTGGTCATGAGCCGGAAGGCGAAGCTTTACCTCTTGGATGAACCCATTGGGGGAGTGGATCCCGCAGCCCGGGACTATATTCTGCATACCATCATCAGCAATTATTCTGAAGACGCCACAGTGGTGATCTCCACCCATCTGATCAGCGATGTGGAATCTATTCTCGATCAGGTGCTGTTTATCTCTGAGGGGAAAATCCTGCTGGATTCCCCTGTGGACGAACTGCGGGAGAAAAACAACATGTCTGTGGACGCCTGGTTCCGGGAGGTATTCAAATGCTGAGAAAACTGATGAAATATGAATTCCGCGCTACTAGCCGAACGTTTCTGCCCCTTTATGGCGTTCTTCTTCTGGTGGCCTTTCTTTTGGCTGTTTTCGATCAAATGCACGAAAGCTGGGGAGAAGCTCTTCCCTGGCTGGATGCGGCTTCCTTTATCACGGGGGTGGCTTACGGCGTATTGTTCATCTCCGTAATGGTCATGACGGCGGTAGTGGCTTTCCAGCGGTTTTACCGCAGCCTGTTCACGGAGGAAGGCTACCTTTCCCACACGCTTCCTGTGAAGCCTCACACCCATGTGACCGGGAAGCTGTTTGTATCCATTATATGGTCCATAGCCAGTGTGGCGGTGTTTTTGCTTTCTATCCTGGTGCTTTCTGTTTTTCATCTGCAGCCTGTAGATATGGGGGGATTTTTTCAGGCTCTGGCCAAATGGCTGCCCAGCTCCAATTGGGAGGGCTGGGTGGTTCTTCTGGAAATTCTGGCCCTCCTATTTCTGACTCTTGTGTGCGGGATTCTCTCCGTCTATATGGCTATAGCCGTGGGAAATATAAGCGGCAGCCATAAAGCGGCCTTGGGAATCGGTGTATTCATCGGCACGAGTTTTATCCAGCAGCTCGTATACGCCTTCGGGATCGGCTTCGGCGTTCGGGTCACCTGGGGCCTTTGGGAGACCATACCGGAGAACAGCTTCCCCAATTGGGCGGTCCATGGTTTCCTTTTGGGTCATATTGCGTATCTGCTTCTCTTCAGTACGCTGTTCTATGTGATCACCAGCTGGATCCTGAAGAAGAAGCTGAATCTTTCCTAAACCGTTGGCTGGGAGGATGCGTGAAACGGGAGAGACGCTGCGAATATTTGCAGCGTCTCTCCCGTTTATTTCTTACAGCGCTGATCTTAGAATCACGGCTTATTACCGCATCACATTTTGCAGTTCCTGCTCAAGAAGGGTGAATTCCTTTTTTTCCAGTTGGGGTGATATTCCAATCCTCGAATAAGCCTTCAAAAGACCGGCATCGTCAATCTCAAATATCCCCTGTTCAAAACTGATAGAGTTGTAAAGAATCTCAGGGCCGGTATCCGTATCGCGAGTATAATTTTCGGTTAGGAATAAAAGATACGTTGTATCTTCCTTCAGCTTGGTTTCATATTCATCTGAGGAATACTCTCCTAATTGAAATACTTTAATAGTGTTTAGATCCTCCGGCCCCTTTATGACCTGCTCCACCTGGATGGTGAAAATTGTATTGGTCATAATATTACCCTGTAGGGGTTCAGGAGATCCAATTCTCTTACCAGTGACAATGATTTCAGATGTTTCTTTGATTTTTTGTCTTACCTGCTGAAATATATTAAAAGCTGACAGTAAGACAAAATCCTCCGTTAATGCTTCCATCCCTTCCACTTCGCTGATGGAATAAGAAACAAAATCGG
>URRG01000396.1 GCA_900550095.1 uncultured Oscillospiraceae bacterium | reverse complement strand
CGCGCTCTGAGCCGGAATAACCGCCCCAGAGCATATAGTTCTCAAACTGTAGGGAGCGCATTACGCCTTTGGCCAAAGCCGCCTCCCGTTCATCCAAAAAGCCGGCAAAATGGGGTCTCTTTTTTGTTTCCGCTATACGGACGGCATCCTTCAGCTTCGCTTCCAGAATACCGTCCTCCGAACATTCCCGTCTGCTCATGCGATCAGAAATATACGCCGTTGTTTTCCAGCTCGTCTAAAACATCGTCTCCTGTGAGATCCACATTATACGGCGTAATAATGAAAGTGCTGGTAGCCACCCGCTTGATCTTCCCGCCGTTGGCATACGCTACGCCGGAAAGGAAATCTATGATTCTGCGGGAAATATCCTTATTGGTGTTTTCCAGATTCAGGACCACCGTATGCATCTTCAGCAGCTCGTCCGCCACAGCGCGGGTCTCTTCGCCGAAATGCTCGGGCTTGAACAATACCACCTGCAGCTGGGCCGTAGCGTGGATATTCACCACTTTGTTGCCGGGGTTCTGCGGCACGGCCCGTTTGATGGAATCGCGTTCTCTCTGCTCAACCGTCTCGCGCCCGCCGATCAGCTCTTCCTCCTGCTCCTCTTCATACTCCTCGTATACATCATCCTCGTCCTCAGGGGGATTCCACATATCCTTCAGCTTCTGAACAAATCCTGCCATTTGAAACAACCTCCTATAACTCATCTACTCGGCATATTTGGAGTTACTTTGTCATTCTCTTCTGTAATTTCTCGGGCCGAACAGCGCCGTGCCCACTCTTACCAGATTCGCGCCGCACAGGATGGCGTCCTCATAATCGCCCGACATCCCCATCGACAGGTAATCCATAGTAACATTATCTATTCTTTTGCTCTTTATGTCAACAAAATATTGAGCCATCTTTGAAAAAAAGGCTCTGGTTTCCTCTTTCGAAGCATCAAAAGGAGGAATCGCCATCAATCCTCTTACATGGAGCCCCTGCAGAGGAGAAATCTTTTCCAAAAGCTCCGAAAGCGCCTCGGGCAAAACGCCGGATTTGTTTTCCTCCCGGCCAATATTTACCTCTACCAGAATATCAGTGGAACAACCGGCTTTAAGAGAAAGCCTTGAAATCTCACAAGCCAGCTTTTCGCTGTCCACAGACTGGATCATGCTTACCCGTCCGATCAGGTATTTCACCTTATTGGTCTGCAGGCGGCCAATAAACTGCACGTCCGTCTCCTTGTAGGAGCCGAACTTATCCATCAGCTCCTGCACCCTGTTTTCTCCGATATGCTCAAGGCCCAGCTCGATCCCCCGGTTGATGATCTCTACCGGAACGGTTTTCGTAGCCGCTAAAAGCTCCACATCCTCCGGCTTCCGGCCGGACCGCAGGGCTGCTTCTCCCATGCGGAAACGTATTTCCTTTAGGTTTTCCTGCAGATCCCGGCAGCGCTCCTCCAGATCATTTGACAACTTTTCCGTCATACAGATCCGTCCCTTCTATTACAACCTCATCATACATCTGAACGGTTTCGTCCGTCATCAGGCCGTCCGACTCATCCGGGTACTGCTTACAGATCACGTAGCTGGAAGTGCTGAAAAGGGGAATGATCTGCCGGAAGCGTATCTCCGTACCGTGCAGCACATAGACGCCCTTGACCTCCTTTTGGACTTTTGTCTCCTTTCCATCCTCTCCTTTTACGGTCTTTGTAACCGTCTCAAAATGGATGGCCTTCTGGCTGACCCGAATACCGCTGTAACGCTCGGCGCTGATCTGGCAGGTCTCGCTGCGGAGAGAAGCCAGCTCCGGACTCATGCGGGAGCTTTCAAACACGACCACCGCCGGGCCCTGGCGGTCCGGCTGGTTGACCGCCGCCACAGTAGCGGGGATCTCCTGCGCGGTGACAAAGGGGAAATTCAGCGTTACAGACGTCCCCTGCAGGAATTTGAGCGCGTCGTCCGGCTCCAGGGAACAGACGAAATACCAGTTGTATTCCCCGCAGATCTTTCCCACTGCGCCCGTCGCTATTTTGGGCTCCTCCGCCTTCATCTGCTCAAATATCTCCGGTGTGATCTCTTTTACATCGTCATACGAAAATACCGTCTCATAACCGTCCACCTGGCTGATAAAAGTCCCAGCCTCAGGAGAAACGATCTTCCCAATGCTTTTTCCGGAGGAAACCAGAGATTCCCGCCTGGCCTTCAGCTCCGCTATACGGCTTTCAAAATCCTGAGCTTCCCCAATGACGATCTGCCTCTCGTTCATAGTATAGAGAAGCTCCTCGCGGCTCTCCTGCAGGGAGGAATAATTTCCGTTCAGCGATTCCTTCAAAACGTCCGCGAGTTTCAGCTGCGTCTGGTTCTTGAGCGTTTCCTGGTCGGAATTATGCACGTTTCCGGAAGAACCCAACCGCTCCAGATCCGCTATCTGTTCATCCAGCGCCTCGACCTGCTGCTGGGCCGCCGCATCGGACTGGCTGCTGAAGATTTCGCCCACCGTACCATCCTTCTGGATGCGGCCGCCGTCCTCCACCACATAAGCGACAACGCCGTCCACCTCCTGAGTCAGCACCTTTTCCTTGCGGAGAACAAGGCCCTCTACCTGCACCACATCCGCTGTCCCCGGATCGTCGGCACTCACGTATTCCGCCACCTCCGTCTTTACAGAAGCGTAATTGGCATTATAAAGCTGATATCCTATGTAGAACAAGAGAAGAACCGCCACCA
>URRG01000395.1 GCA_900550095.1 uncultured Oscillospiraceae bacterium | reverse complement strand
GAGCTCCGCGGGGCTTGTTTTAAAGCCCCTCAGATCAAAACACAGATTGCACAGCATTTCTGCGGCGATCCACAGTATTGCACAGTAAGGGAGCGATCCAAATGTTTTCTAAAATTCTCATAGCCAACCGGGGAGAAATCGCCGTGCGGATCATCCGGGCCTGCAAGGAAATGGGCATCTCCACCGTGGCGGTATTCAGCGAGGCGGACCGCGACGCGCTTCACGTGAGCCTGGCGGATGAAAGCATCTGCATCGGCCCCGCCCGTGTGCAGGAAAGCTATCTGAACATGCCCGCGATCCTCTCGGCTGCCGTGGCCTCCGGGGCCCAGGCCATCCACCCCGGCTACGGCCTGCTGAGCGAAAACGCCCGGTTCGCAGAACTCTGCGAGGAATGCAAGATTGCCTTTATCGGTCCTAAAAGCGAGCTCATTTCCCTTTTGGGCGATAAGGAGCACGCCAGGGCCACCATGATAGAGGCAGGCGTTCCCGTAGTCCCCGGGGAAGGGCTGGTGGAAAGCGCCGAAGCGGCCCAAAAAGCGGCCGAACGCATCGGCTTCCCTCTTCTCATCAAAGCCCGTTCCGGCGGCGGAGGCAGGGGGATCCGGCTGGTGCATTCCATGGAAGAAATCCCCTCCGCCTTTTCCTCCGCCTGCGCAGAGGCCCAAAGCGCGTTCGGAGACGGAGCCTGCTATATGGAAAGATTTCTTTCTCCCGTCAAGCACATAGAGATGCAGATTCTCTGCGACAATTTTGGGAACGCCGTCTGTCTTGGGGAACGGGACTGTTCCATGCAGAGGAAAAACCAGAAGCTCCTGGAAGAGAGCCCCTCCCCCGCCGTGACGCCGGCCCTGCGGGAAAAGATGATGGAGGCCTCTCTGAAGGCGGCCCGCGCCGTAGGGTATAACAGCGTGGGAACCATTGAATATCTTGTGGACAGGGACGGGAATTTCTATTTTATGGAGATGAACACCCGTCTTCAGGTGGAACATCCTGTGACGGAAATGGTCACGGACATCGATCTGGTCAAATGGCAGATTCGGACAGCGGCGGGAATGCCTCTGGATTTTTCCCAGGAAGATATCGAGGTTTCCGGCCATGCCATCGAATGCCGCATCAACGCGGAGGATCCTTCCAACAATTTTGCCCCCAGCTGCGGACGCATCCAGCTTCTGCACATCCCCGGCGGGCCCTGGGTCCGGTTCGACACGGCCCTTTATCAGGATTATCTTGTCCCTCCCTATTACGATTCCCTATTGGGAAAGCTGATCGTCCGGGCCAAAACGCGGGAAGAAGCCGTCCGCAAGATGCAGGCCGCCTTGTGCGAGCTGGTGGTGGAGGGGGTCTGCCACACCGCCGACCTGCATATGGATCTTCTCTCCGACGAAGCGTTTCTCGACGGAAGCTATACCACAGATTTTATGAAGAATAGGGGATACGCATGCTGAGAAAAAGTAATTTCAAAAAAAGCCGGAACCAGCTGGAAGGCTTTTCTCCGAACCTGCAGGCGGATAAGCCCTATGTGCCCCAAGAGCTCTGCACCTTCTGCCCGGGCTGCAGGGCCATGCTTTTTCAGAGCGATCTGGAGGAAAACGACGGCGTGTGCCCCAAATGCGGCCATCATTTCCGGCTTTCCGCCCGGCAGCGGATAGGGCTTATCTGCGACGAAGGCTCCTATGAGCCCTGGGATGAAAATCTCACGCCCAAGGATCCCCTCTCCTTCCCCGGCTATGGCGCGAAGCTGAAGGCCAGCCGCCTGAGAAGCAGGGAGCTGGAGGGCGTCCTCACCGGGAAAGCCTCCGTAGGAGGGCTCACCTGCGCCGTCTTCGCCATGGACGCGGGCTTCATGATGGGAAGCATGGGAAGCGTGGTGGGGGAAAAGGTCACGCGCCTTTTTGAAAGGGCCGCGGAAGAAAGGCTCCCCGTTATAGGCTTCACCGTTTCCGGAGGGGCCAGGATGCAGGAAGGGATCCTTTCGCTGATGCAGATGGCCAAGACCAGCGGCGCCGTGAAGCTCCACAGCGACAAAGGGCTTCTGTACATCACCGTTTTGACAGATCCCACCACTGGCGGCGTTACCGCCAGTTTTGCCATGGAGGGCGATATCATCCTGTCGGAGCCCGGGGCCCTTATCGCCTTTGCCGGCCCCCGAGTGATCGAGCAGACCATGCGCCAGAAGCTGCCCAAGGGCTTCCAGACGGCGGAATTCCTTCTGGAAAAGGGATTTGTGGACGCCGTCGTCCCCCGGAAGGAACTGAAAGACACGCTGGGCCGCCTTTTGCGGCTCCACTGCGGGGAGGTGTAAGGAATGGCCGCAGAACATACTCAGAACCAAAACGCGCAGCAGATGCAGCATCCCTCCTTCGGAGCGTATGAGATCCTGCAGAGGGCGCGGAAAAACGGGCGTTTTACGGGCCTGGATTTCATCCGCAGCCTGACCACGGAATTTATAGAGCTCCACGGAGACCGGCGGTTTGCCGACGATCCGGCCATCGTGGGAGGCGTGGCCCGCCTCCTTGGAATGCCCGTGACAGTGATCGCCCATGAAAAGGGCGGCGACCTGAACGACAAGGCCCGCCGGAATTTCGGCTCCGCCCACCCGGAGGGCTACCGCAAGGCCCTGCGGCTGATGAAACAGGCGGAAAAATTCAGAAGGCCCGTTCTTTGCATCGTGGATACGGCGGGAGCCTTCTGCGGCATCGGAGCCGAAGCCAGGGGCGAAGGCT
>URRG01000394.1 GCA_900550095.1 uncultured Oscillospiraceae bacterium | reverse complement strand
AAAAATACCGCCTGCAGATACGTCATATTTTAGAATCAACGCCTTCTGCGGGGCGGCCCGAAAAAGAGAGGAGGTCTCTGTGCTGTCCTACACGGCTCACCGCCCAGCAGCTATTGCGTATTTGTTTCTCTCGTCTGATAGCTTTCCGGACTTTAAGAAATCAGATTGATTTTACAGATAAAATCCATATAATTGGTTTATATACGCTTGCGCTATCTTCAAAACCAATCATCCATTTAACAGTATGGGAAAACAACGGAATATAAAGCCGTTTCTGTTTTCCCGTACATGTATTGCCGATCTGAAAGGACTCGATCTATGAGAATCGAAATCTTTAAAAATGAGCATATAGAAGACGCCCTCAAACTGGCTGAAGAGGATTACCGCACAGAGCGCCGGTTCTGCAGCGCTCTGCCGGAGAATTGGCCATCCCCGGATCTGACGCCTTTTGCGGAAAACAGACTTGGGGCGGCGGCATTTGAAAAGGAAAAGCTCGTAGGATTTCTGTGCTCCGTGCCCCCTTTTCCAAACTGCTACGGCTCTACCGATGCTACAGGCGCCTTTTCCCCTCTGGGAGCAAACGGTGCCGTCCGGGAAAACCGCGGGGAAATCTACGCCCGAATGATGGAAAAGGCCGCAGAATTATGGAAGGAAGCCGGGGCCTCCAACCATGCCGTATGCTTCTACGCTCACGATATAAAAGCGCAGCGGCAAAGTTTTTTCTACGGCTATGGCCTAAGATGTATGGATGCCCTTCAGCTTTTGGAAGAACAGGAGGAGATTTTGGTTCCCGGATACAGGTTTCGGGAACTGGCTCCGGACGAATTTCACTTAGCCTTTTCTCTGGAACATATGCTGGACAGGCATATGGCCGCAAGCCCCGCCTTTATTCTGCGCCCCTCCGCGCCGAAGGAAGAACTGCTGCAAAAGGCCAAGAAGCAAAACGCCCGCTATTTTCTTGCGGAAACAGAGTACGGCGTTCCGGCGGCATACATGCGGGCGGCAGAACGGGAGGGAGAGACCTTTCTCCGTTTTTCCCCCCGTTATATCCATATAGACGGCGCCTTTTGCCTGCCCGGCCACAGAGGGACCGGCGCGGCGGCGGGCCTGCTTCGATATATGGCAAACCGTCTCGCAAAAGAAGGCTTTATACGCCTGGGAGTAGACTTTGAAAGTATAAATCCCACAGGCTGGCGGTTTTGGAAAAAATATTTTCAAATCTATACGCACAGCACGGCCAGACGTATCGACGAACATGTTTTGAACACATAGGAAGGCCGCTTAAAAGCAAAGGAGGATGGAGCTTGATTCTCAGCGTCAGCAGAAGGACGGATATCCCCGCCTGCTATTCCCAATGGTTTTTCCGCCGTTTGGAGGAAGGATATGCCTATACCAGAAATCCCATGAACCCCTCTCAGGTCAGCCGGATCAGCCTGACGCCCCAAGCCGTGGACTGCATCGTTTTCTGGAGCAAGGATCCGGCTCCCATGCTGGAAGGGCTCCCATCTCTTTCGGCTTATCTTTACTATTTTCAGTTCACCCTCAACGCATATGAAAAGGATGCGGAACCCTTTCTCCCCTCCTTAGCAGAGCGTATCCGCACATTTCGGGCCTTGTCGGGATATGTGGGAAAAGAACGCGTCATATGGCGGTACGATCCCATTATATTCACCCAAAGGTATTCCCCGGATTTCCATCTGCAGCGTTTCCGGTATGTGGCCGAAGCCCTCAAGGGGTTTACGTGCCGCTGCGTGATCAGCTTTTTGGACCGCTATCCGAAAATCGAAAAGCAGCTCTCTCTGCTGAAGGCGCGCGATCCCTCCCTCGCAGAAAAACGCGCCCTGGCGGAAAAAATGGCTGAAACGGCTCGTTCCTGTGGAATGCATATCTATGCCTGTGCAGAAAAAACCGATCTTTCCGGGCTTTCTATCTGCCCTTCCTCCTGTATCGACCCAGGGTTGATCTCCTCCCTGGCGGGAATGCCCGTAAAAGCCCCAAAAGACCGGAACCAGCGGAAGGAATGCGGCTGCTGCGAAAGCGTGGATATAGGCGTGTATAATACATGCCTCAACGGCTGCAGGTACTGCTACGCCAATTACAGCATCGAATCCGTCCGAAACCGCGCAGCACAGCTGGATCCCCTTTCCCCTCTGCTCTGCGGCCAGTTACAGCCGGGAGACATCGTGAGGGAAAGAGCGCTTTCCTCTATTTTTGATAAACAGCTCCGCCTGTTTTAAAGAAATCAGCAGAGCGCCGTTTTCTGCATAAAAAGCCCCTTTTCCGGAATCCTAATTGGTAACTATCAGGAAAAGGAGGATTTTTATGCCCATCATTGAAAAAGTGCACGCTAGAGAGGTCCTGGATTCCAGAGGAAATCCCACTGTAGAAGTAGAGATCGTCACGTCCTGCGGACATACGGGCCGCGCCATTGTGCCGAGCGGAGCTTCCACAGGAGAAAAAGAGGCCCTGGAGCTCAGAGATCGGGATCCCCACAGATATGGAGGCAAGGGAGTCCGCACAGCTGTCGGAAACGTAAACGAAGTTTTGTCAAAGGCTGTGGCCGGAATGGACGTAACCGCCCAGGCAAAGCTGGATCAGACTCTGACAGAGACCGACGGATCGCCGGATAAATCCACATACGGCGCAAACGCGATCCTGGGCGTATCCATGGCGGCGGCTAAAGCGGCAGCCCAATATACGGGACTGCCTCTCTACCGGTATTTGGGAGGAG
>URRG01000393.1 GCA_900550095.1 uncultured Oscillospiraceae bacterium | reverse complement strand
AGCAAGGGCCCAATATTCTCAACGAATGCTATCAGATCTGCCTGGACTTTAACGCCTTGGGCTATCAGTGCTTTGTCCTCAACAGCCGGCCCAACGCCTGCCCTTGGAGCGCTGTGGAATCCGGAGCGGACGTAGCAAGATGTGTTCGCATGATCCGGGCCGGAGCGAAAAAATACAGGATCGACCCCAATCGGGTGGCCGTTATGGGCATGTCCAACGGCGGCATCGCGGGAGAAAACTGCATCCTGTTTTTCTCCGGTTCCCAGAAGATGACAGACTATTTTACGGAATATGAGCCCGACGAACTAGATTCCCTCCCCGGCTGCCAGGATGTTTTCCTCTGCATATACGGCGCACGGCATAAGGGAACAGCCGTCGACCACACCCGCGTGGAATATCCGCCCACCTTCTATGCTACCGGCCTGGAGGACAAACTGGGGATCGAAAATCTGAACGAAGTGCTCATGGATCATTTCCGTATAGGCACACGGCTGGAAATCCACACTTACGCCGGCCATCCCCATGGAGAGGCTGGCATGCGCATATTGGACGGCATCGGCCGCCCGGACTTCGACACTTGGGTAAACCATGCGGACGTATTCATGCAGGATACCTATAAAAACTATCCGAAATCCTGATTCAAGAAAGGAAGCTACGGCAATGAAATTTACACACCCTCAGCTGGATCCCAACCTGAACCGCACACGCAAGCCGGCTGCCGCCGCCCCCTCTCAAAGGGAAGAGTACGATTTTCCCCAGGTAAATCCGGAAAATCCCTATGTGAACACCTATCTTGGAAAGTTTTCCATCCCGGTGGAAGGAGAGGACGGCCTCCATCCCGGCCTTCTGTATATCCCCAAGACAGAAAAGTCCGCTTGGAATATGGTTCTGGTGTTTGCCCCAGGCGGTATGGAACCGGATACCTTTTTCCAAAAAGGAAACTGGGAGCATATCCTCGAAAAGCACTGCATGACGGGCTTTTTCCTGAGCGCGCCTAATGGCTGGAACCGGGAAGATCCCGGAACCCAGCTGGAAACGGCCGTAAAGGCTCTGGGAGAAATGCAGTCCAACCGGTATTTCCAGAGCAATTATCCCGCTATGTATTGCATGGGATTTGAAGACGGGGCCTGGCTCGCATCCCTTTTCGCCGTGACCCATGCCTCCGTGCTGGCCGCCTGGGCGGCCATGGGAGACACCGGTCTTCCGCAGGAACTTCTGGATCAGCTGGGGAATGGTCCCACGGATTGCGACCCTACCATGAAGCGGCGGGAGCTGCCGCTGCCCGCTTTCCTTTTCGACAGCCGGGAATCCAATGCGGTAAAATATTTCAGGGAAGCCAATCATACGGTGGACGAGGGTCTTTCCAACGCTTACGGCCGCGTCTATCTCCAGCATTCCCTTCCAGGGGACAGCTACCGGAACGATACTCTCTGCTGCCAGGTATGGCACGGCTCTGAGGAAACAGTTCAGTCCATAGGCCTGCCCGCAGCGGCTGAAGCCATGACGGCCTTTGTGGAGGGCTATAAACGTTGGGGAGGCGAGGGCAACGGATACATCCGTCGGACAGTCTACCCGGAAAAAGCCGGCATGAAGCGGACGGACGCGCTCATAGGAGGCCTGAAGCGCTATTGGCTGACCTTCGAGCCCAGCGCCTATAAAAAAGGAAAAAAAGAAAGTTATCCCCTGGTCATCGCCATACACGGCTTCACTTGCTCCGGCGAATTTTTCGCTAATAATACCAATTGGCATTGGGTGGGAGAAGAGCGGGATGCCTTCGTTGTATACCCTAGCGCATATCCCTTCACCCGGAGTAGGAAAGGCCCTATGGGCAGCCATATCGCTACCCCAGAGTGGAATTCAGGCGGTTTCCCCGGCACTCCGGATCCAGAGGGGCCTGACGAACTGGTCTATTTCCGGGAACTGATCCGGCAGACCTGTGAAGCCTACCCCATCGATACAAGCCGCATATATGTGACGGGGCACTCCAACGGCGCCATGATGACCCAGCTGCTTATGCGCCGTATGCCGGAATACTTCGCGGGGTTCGCTCCCGTAGGTTATATGGAGAACCTCAGCGGAGCCATGGAGCCCGAACCTGATGACGGTATCCTACGGAACGTATGGTATGTGATAGGTGAATACGACGGAAAAGGCTGCGTTCTGGAGGAAGGAAACGCCAATGTGAGCACCCTGCGGCTCTTGTGCCGGCATAATGGGACGGAGTACGAAAAACGCCGGTATTATGAAACCGGGATCTATATGCATTCTGTTTTTCGTAATCAAGAAGGCGTGCCCCTCGTTCGATTTACAGGAGTGAAAAACTGGCCGCATACCTATTCTCCAGAGTTGGCTTTTATGATCTACGATGAATTCTTCTCACGCTTTTCCCGTCATGAGGACGGCTCTCTGAAATATCTAGCCTAACCCGTCTTCCACCGGCTCCCTCATACGCTTCTTTGCATAAATGGGAATGAGCCGAATGTCGAAACAAGGAAGCCTCCAAACTCAAAATAAACTCTACACACAGAACAAAAAGCATCCGTGTTAAAAAAGCTGAAATTTCTCCGGCTCCTGGAGAAGTTTCAGCCTTTTCTTTATATGGTCTTACGCCTTTAGGGCATTGCTATCCTTTCGCCCGCCGTCTTTTGGATGTTCGACCATACCTGAAGAGTCAGAAAACCAAAAGAACCTGCGGGTCCTCTTCCGCAACAGCTATATGCCTATGCAGCTGAGCCAGAGCCCCCCCCCGC
>URRG01000392.1 GCA_900550095.1 uncultured Oscillospiraceae bacterium | reverse complement strand
AGAGTTCCAAAACAGATATCGAGAGATGACGTATCTATAGCTTTGGGAAGCTCCCAGTGAAGAGAGAGCATTCTGAGCAATACGCCTGCAAGAAGCATACAGAGTCCCAAGATCAGCAGTACCAGCAAAATTTTGGATTGAAATACCCATTTTACGGAGGCGCTGACGTCTGCTTGGGAGAAATACCCCTCTTTTGCAGAGAGCTTCGGAGCTTCTGTCAGCATCGTCAAAGCGGCTGTCATCATAAGATACATCTGATAAACATCAACCGTATTGGTTATAATGCTTTGCCAGATGGTTCATAGCCCGGAAAAGACGGTATTTATAAACAAAAGGACCGACGATAATGAGCGCCCCTAATATATTCCAGAGCCAGTAGGAGCCTGCGCCGAAAAGGTAGGGAATACCGCGCCGCCTGAGTTCTTTTCCGATACGGGACGATATTTTATGATGCCATACCAGACTGCCGATCCCAAGGGTAATAGGACCTACCAGGAAAAACAGCAGGCAGTAGTGCATGGTCTTTCTCCCGTCATACCGGCTGCAGATGATATTGACGTCGTTTGAAATCGAAGACATTATAACCAGATCATAGATGCCGAGGGTAATGATGCAGAGCAGGATATATTTAACCAGCCCTCTGTGGGTTTTCAGCTGACCTACCGGCGCGGCTGAGGGCTGATACATTCCCTGCTGCGGGGACTGCCCTGTTTGAACCGGCTGGAACATTTGGGCAGGCAGAACAGTCTCAGGAGGCTGCGCAGCCGTTGGAGGCATTTGTACGCCTTGTTCCGCAGGATTTGTTTTGGATGTTTCCATTTTTTATTCCTCCTCAATTTCTTCAACTTGAAAAATAGTACTTTTTCAATCGAAAAGAAAGCCGAGAAGGAAAATAAAAAAAGCGCCCCATCTGTTGAAATTGAGACGCTTTAAGCCGGAACAGCTAAATCTTAAGTGTGAACGAAAAGGTACACCTTTTCGTTTCAAAAGTATAGCAAACAGAAAATATGAAATAATTCTAAGTTGATATTAAACGACATATATTTTCAAAAATCCCAATAGCACAAGCTTTTTGCAGTAGAATTGTAATATGAAAGGAGATGTGCAAAAACAGAGCGCCTTCCGCCGGCGGTTGACAAAAGCAGGGGTTCCTCCTACAATAAGATTGGTATATATGGAGCCGGCGGTGAAATAATGAAAGGCCGCCGGTTATTGGTATGCTTTGAAGATATTTTAAGGAAAGGCTGATGTATATGAGTGAAAATTGCAATCATGACTGCGGAAGCTGCAGTGAAAACTGCAGTGCACGTCAGACAAATCCGGCGGATTTTCTGGAGGCGCCTCATGCGATGAGCAGCATCAAAAAGGTGATCGGCATTGTCAGCGGCAAGGGCGGCGTAGGCAAGAGCCTTGTGACTTCTCTGATGGCTGTCGCTATGAGCCGCAGGGGCAGCCATACGGCCATTTTGGATGCCGATATCACAGGCCCTTCCATTCCGAAAGCCTTCGGCCTGCATGAAAAGGCAAAGGGTTCCGAGATGGGGCTTCTTCCTGTGAAATCCAAAACCGGGATCGACGTGATGTCCGTCAACCTTCTTTTGGATGACGAATGTGCTCCGGTGGTGTGGCGCGGGCCCATCATCGCCAATACAGTCAAGCAGTTCTGGACGGAAGTGATCTGGCAGGATGTAGATTATATGTTTGTGGACATGCCTCCCGGAACGGGCGATGTTCCGCTGACGGTGTTCCAGAGCATCCCTTTGAACGGCATCATTATCGTCACCTCTCCGCAGGAGCTGGTGTCCATGATCGTGTCCAAGGCCGTAGCTATGGCGCAGATGATGAATGTGCCGATCCTGGGGATCGTGGAGAATATGAGCTATGTAAAATGTCCCGACTGTGGGAAGGAGATCCGAGTATTCGGAGAAAGCCATGTGGACGAGGTGGCGGAAAAATACGGCCTGAAGGTCTTGGGCAAGCTTCCCATGGATCCGGATGTGGCCAAAAACTGCGACGCCGGTCTTGTGGAGCTCTGCAACGGTGATTGGCTCGATGAGGCTGCAGACGCAGTTGAGGCGCTCTGAGGCAGGCTGTCTGTAAATCGGTTTCCGGGCGTGGATAAAAGAGGAGAGGCGGAGATAGAGGTGCTGAAAATGCAGATGCGCAAAAGGGAGCTTTCACGGGGGATGTTCCTTGTGGCAGCGGTGCTGCTGTTTTTCGGGGGGATCCTTTCTCTTGTGGCGCCCGGTCCCGTCCGGCCCCATATCGCGTTTGTATTCGGGATGATCATGGCCCTGGCCGGCGTGATATTCCTTCTGATATACGCGCTTATGCGTTTGCTCCCTGTAGGGGCGGAGTGGATATTGGCCGACGGTATCGCGGCGCTTGCGCTCTGCGGGCAGGTGGGGAGGGAAGAACGTATCCTATTTTCTATGGGTGCGTGGCTCCTTTTTTCCGGTGTGACAAGATTGGTGATGGCAGCCGTCCTGCTGAGGGGGAAGGCGAAGTGCTGGAGGATGGCCGGGCTCGCCGGGATGGCGCTTCTTATCCTTGGGCTGGTTTCTCAATATGGGTTTGCCGCTGTGAAAGGCTTTTCAGGGCTTTTTGAAGGGCTGGCTTTTCTGCTGCAGGGGGCGAACGCTTTCTTTCTCTGGTGGCTGTGGAAGGAACTGCCCGGCTGCGGAGAAGAAAACGCTGAAAAGCAGATAGAGCGAAAGGGATAAAAGACTGAGGCCGCCGGGACATACGTCCCG
>URRG01000391.1 GCA_900550095.1 uncultured Oscillospiraceae bacterium | reverse complement strand
CCATGCCCGCCAAAAGCTTCTCCTGAGTCGCCAGGGCGTTTTCCCGGATCTGCTCCAGATGCCCTGAATCCACCTCCAGGGTGATCCTTCTGGACTGCCGGTAATACTCCAATACAGCGGCGTCTATGCAGGAGAAGAAAGCGGTGCCGTCCCCCACGATGCCGTTGAGTTCGGAAAGGTGGATCTTTTTCGGATCCGCCTGGAGTTTATAGGGGAATTTTTCTGTACGGCGCAGAAACTGCTCGATCCTTCGGAAGATATACTCGATGATCAGCCGTCCGTTTTCCCGCCTTACCCGGTTTTTGGTGGAAAACCACCTGCCGTTTTCCCTCCAGTACGTCTCTGAGCAGGAAATCCGCACGGTTCTGTTTCCCTTCTTTTCCGTGTCCGCACAGTACAGCGCCTTGGGAAAAGGATGCCAAGGGCTGCCCTTGTGTCCGTAATACAAAAGATCGTCGAAGCAAAGCCCCTTAGAGGAAAGCCATTCTTCCAGAGCTTTCACAACCCGGTTGAAGCAGCCCCGGATAAAAGCTCCCGTTTTTTCGCTGTAGAAAATAGACTTTTCAAATTTATAAGCGGAAAGAGGGGCATAGGCGCTGAAATAATCCTCGTCCCCGCCGGGGCCGAAGACCTCCTGCAGGACGGCATGCCCCTCAACGATTTTTGAGAAAGGCTCCTCTATTCCGTTTACAATATAATAATCCTTGACCCAGCCGGCCATATACCGGCCCAGCTTTTTCTCGAATCTTCCGTATTCCTCCCAGATAAAAAGGAGCTTTTCCAGCCCGTCCCGGCTGTCTGTGACCCCGATATGGTTGATGAGCTCATAAATATAAAGGAAGACGTAGGAAAAAGACGTCTCCCGCACAACGCCCCTGCGCACATCCGTCCGCCATGTAAAATACGTGCGGAGCTGTTCAAAGTTCATCATCTGGTAATCCGGGAAATACATGGAAAAGGTTGCCTGGCCCTGGTAATCATCCTCAAAATTTTCCATGAATTTGGCCTGTTCATAAAAGGAAACCGACTGCCGGGGCGTATAAAACCCGCCGGACTGCCCCACACAGGAGCACAAATGGCGCATTTCCAGAAAGATCCTGTGCTTTTCCTCCTCCTCCGGGCTCCGCCTGCGAAGAGGAAGCGATTCCGCCTCCGGATTGTGCTCCGGCTCATCCTTTTGCTCTTCCACATACACCTCGGCAAATACCTGCTCATAGAGGGAACGCGCCCGGCTTTTCATCTGTGAAAGAAAAGCACCGCCGTATTCTGATTTTCCGTCCTGCTCAGGCATAGCTCCCCCTCCTTCGCACAAACTCCGCCGGGCCTTATGCCGTTCCCCCAAAAAACTCTTATCGACCCCGCATTTTGTAACTAGAACTTATGTTTTATTATAATATGGTGCGGATAAAAATACAAGAGATACGGTAAAAATCGCAGCATAAGACTCAAAAGAGATAAAAAACAAAAAGAAAAGGCCCTGCCCGTCTTTAACGGACAAAAGCCTCTGCAGAAAACCGCGGAAAGAACAGCCGGTTCGTGCATATACGTTCTGCGTTCTGAAGCGTTCCTCAAAAATCCTCCGCAGTTCCTATCACAATATAAGCGTCTTCTGAAAGATGCCGCAAAATGCAGATCATATCCTCTTCGGGAACCGATACGCACCCTGCCGTAGGGGCCCCCGTGCTGCAGTGGAGAAAAAACGCCGATCCCTCTCCCGGGACACAGTCCGTATTGTAATCGATCGCCACAGCATAGGCATACGCCGCAGCCGAATCCACCAGATGTTCCGCTGAATTCCAGCTCTTCGCCACATCCCGCGTACTCACAAGGCGGTTATAATAGGAGGAATAGGGATCGTCCACCCAATAATGGGAATCGTCCACCTGCAGATAGGGAAGCTCTGTGCCGGGATTTGCCTGCACTCCGAAAGCCTGTGTCAGCGAATAGCAGCCTTTTGGCGTCCTGGCTGCGCTTTCAGAAGCCTTCCCTACTCCGTCTGAGCCCACAAAGCCCTCTGCGGATACTATTTCCCGCCACACGCCTTTTTCATCCTTTTCATGCAGGGAAACAGACGCGGAGGTCCCCTCCGCCGCTACCACTACGATCTGCTTCGCATAGGACGCCGCTTCAAGCCCTGCCGCAAAACTGGGCTCATCCTTCTCTCCCGCGGAATCTCCCTGCACAGCGGACGAAACAAGCCCATCCCCTGAACCGCTTCCCGCAGACGCCCCCTCCGCAGGAAGATTCACAGCCTCCTCTGAAACCTGACTCTGTTCCATACCGGATTCCTCCTTTTCCAAAGCCTGCAGCTCCCCCTCCTCTGCTGCCTTTGAGGCTGTGTCCGCCGGAGCTTCGGCGGACGCCCATGAAGACGCCTCTTCGGATCGTGCGGTTTCCGCCGGTCCACCGTATTTGCAGGCGGCGGAGAAAAGCAAGACCCCCGCCGCCATAAGCAAAACGGCTGTTTTCCTCACCATAGCCTCATTCTCCCCTCGGCCAAACCGCTATTACTGGATTCTTATCCTTATCCAGATAGGAGAGCATTTTCACCATGTCTGCATCCGCGATATAGATATCCCCGTTGGTAGAAGTCAACTCCCCCGATCTGCCGCAGAAGAAGATCACCGAACCTCCTCCCGCCTCCACGCCGTCGCTGGTAAGGCCGTTTCCGTTGAATTCCATCACGATACAGTGCCGCATGTTTCCCTTGGTAAACTGGGAATAGAGCGGTTCCGCGCTGCTCCAATCCTTTCCGGAAGC
>URRG01000390.1 GCA_900550095.1 uncultured Oscillospiraceae bacterium | reverse complement strand
AGAAAAGCTCTTCCCCCTGCTGTTACGCTCTGTTAAACGCGGAACAGCAGGGGGCTCATAAAGTTCCTTGAGGGCGTATTTCTAACATGAACCATTCAGGGCAAAAGGGAATCTTCCCGGTCCTCCTCCGATTCTTTTCCGGAGAGTTCCTCCCGACCATTGGCTCCTCTCCTGTAGGCCCCGGGGGAGACGCCCGTTTTTTGACGAAAGAGGGCAGAAAAATAGTGCTCGTCTGTAAACTGCAGCCGGTCTGCGATCTCCCTGACGGGAAGACTGCTGTTGCGCAGAAGATTCTGCGCAAGGGCCAGCTTGCGGGTCAGAAAATACGCGTAGGGCGTCATGCCGTATTCCTTCTGAAAGACCCGCGTCAGCTGAGAGGGGGAAAGCCCCACGCCCCGGGCCACCTCACCAATGTGCACCGTTTCATATACGAGGCCGTCTAACTGCTTTCTGGCCTTTTCCGCCGGATTTTTTCTCTCTGAAAGCAAATCCCTCTTTTTCCTTTCGGTATAGTCTGAAAGATTCATAAGGATCTCGTGAAAGAGAAGGGAACCTCTCCTTTCCAGATTTGCTTCCCATCCCTTGGCCTGCTCGCAAAGGGTGAGGAACTCCCGGAAGAGGGGATACAACGGGCAGTCCTTGAAATGGAACATGCCCCTAAGGCCGTATTCCTCATACAGCCTGTCGCAGAGCGTCCCTCTCACATTCATCCATATTTTCTGAAACGGCTCCTGAGAATCGGCTCCATATTCCTGATCCGCATCCACGGGCAGCAGATATACGTCCCCCTCCCGGGGATAGAAGGCTTCTTCGCCGCAGTGCACCCAGCCCTTTCCGGACATGATATATTCCAGGCAGTAGACCTTCGAACCGGGCCTGCGGATGTGATAGTTTTTGTCCGGATAGGTGATCCCCGCTATTTCCACCACAAAGTGGTTTTCCCGGGGCAGGTAATCCGAAAGAAAGCTGACGATATGCTCCATATGCGTGTATTCCTACCTTTTTTGCAGATAAACTGTATTGCAATCGGGCCTTTTTGCCGATATACTGACAGCAAAGAGGCGATCTTTCATCCTCCGCCTCAAAAAACCGCCGGCAGGGGGATCTTTTTCAGGCCCCGGGCATAAAGGCGCAGTAAAATACGTCTCCCTGAACTCTTTCACACATAGTGTACCATAAGCAGGTGATATTTCCTATTATTTTAGCGAATATTTCTATTATTTTTCTGCAGAGGAGCCATATTTCCTATTTTTTAGAGAATCTGCAGAAAAACGCCCATAGGCCTATATCCATAAAAGCGGCGCATAAAGGCGCTGCTATGCAGGCCGGCAGGCAATAGAAGCCATATGGCCGGGCAGACGATACGCTCACGGAAGCAAAGCCCGGCGATATCCTGCGGTTTTCACGGAAGAAAGCAGAGTACAGGCGCAGCGTTCCCCGCGCGTACTGGCTGCTGATACATACGCAACATATATCCATTTGACATCTTACTGTACAAACCGTACGAAATAAGGAGGAATACACAATGGCAGCAAATTTCACGCAGATCCCCCGCCCGGAGCATCCAAACCCTCAGTTTGAGCGGAGCCGCTGGCAGAATCTCAACGGCCTTTGGGATTTTGAATTTGACTTCGGCACCACGGGCCTGGAGCGGAAGCTCTATGAGAATCCCCGGTTTACAAAACAAATTCTGGTTCCCTTCTGCCCGGAAAGCCAGCTCTCCGGCATCGGATATACGGATTTTATCCCCTGCTGCTGGTATCACAGAAGCTTCACCGTAAACGCAGAGGACCTGAAGGGCGCTGTATATCTCCATTTCGGAGCGGTGGATTACGAGGCCCATGTGTTCGTCAACGGGCAGGAAGCCGGGACCCACAAGGGCGGCTATACTTCCTTCCAGTTTGAAATCTCCTCCCTGCTGAAGGAGGGCGAAAACGACCTGACGGTATGCGCCGTCGATCATCCTCTGGAGGGAAAGCAGCCTTCCGGCAAGCAGAGCGACCAGTATTATTCTTACGGCTGCTACTACACCCGTACCACGGGCATCTGGCAGACGGTTTGGCTGGAATTCGCCCCCAAAGCACACATCAAAAGCGTCCGGTATTTCCCCAATGTGGCAGAAAACAGCCTGGTGATCGAAGCCCATGTGGAAGGCTGCGGCGTATTTACCGCAGAGGCCTCCTTTGAAGGCCGTCCCTGCGGAACGGCCTCCGCCAAGGTGGAAAACGGGACTGCCTTCGTCACCGTCCCCCTTTCCGAAACCCATCTGTGGGGCCCCGGAGAAGGCAATCTTTACGACCTTGCACTCTCCTTCGGGGAAGACCGTGTGAAGAGCTATTTCGGCCTGCGTGAGCTTCGGCTGGACGGCTACCGCTTCCTCATCAACGGCGTTTCCGTCTTCCAGCGTCTCGTTCTGGATCAGGGCTTCTACCCGGACGGGATCTACACCGCTCCCACGGCAGAAGCTTTGGAAAAAGACATTCTTCTTTCTATGAAGGCGGGCTTCAACGGCGCAAGGCTCCATCAGAAGGTATTCGAGCCCCGTTTCCTCTATTACTGCGACAAGCACGGTTACCTGGCCTGGGGCGAAATGGCCAACTGGGGCTTTGATATCAGCTCCCCCACGGCCTTCGAGGCCTTCATCCCCGAATGGATGGAATCCATTGAGCGCGATTTCAACCATCCGGCCATTGTGGGCTGGTGCCCCTTTAACGAAACCTGGGACTACAAGGGCAGAAAGCAGGAGGACGGCCTCCTGCGCATGACCTACCGCCTGACGAAGCAGTA
>URRG01000389.1 GCA_900550095.1 uncultured Oscillospiraceae bacterium | reverse complement strand
GCAACTTTCATGGGAATATGCGACCCCCTTCGTAAAAGGTATACGTTTCCATTCCTCTGCAGGAAAAAGAAAAATGTCTCATTCTCCAAAGAGAATGAGACATTTAGAAGCAAAATCCGGTCATTTTTATTGAGAACGAAAAGATATAGATTTTCATGCGCATAAAAATATTCAAGTTAAACGTTTTCTTTTGTGAATTGATATAACCATAGCACAAAATAAATAATAAATCAATAGTTTTTTGCAATTAATTATAAATGTTATAGGTGGTATGAACACCAAATTTTCGAACAGTTCTCTGCACATGCTGAACCGGATCGAATCATACACTCAAATTCAAGCAAATTACGGTAGGAAGGAGACCTTTTTATAGTCATACTGGCTATTATATTATTTTATGATAAATAAAACCGAAACACATTCATAGTTAAACGATTTATTGAAACGTGCAAATTTAAAATATTGTGTAATACCTGCAGCAGTACTGGCGGTATGGAACTGTCTCCCGACAGAGTATAATTCCTTTCCAGCCGGGATTTTGAGGTTGAGAGCCTGCTTGCACAGCGAATACCATTGTTCAGTATGAAAATCTGCTGTTTTTTCAGCACATGATGAAGTATAATAGAGGCGATACAAAAAATCTGAGTAGATACAGGGTGAGAGCTATGATAAAAATACTATTCGTTTGCCACGGCAATATCTGCCGTTCGCCCATGGCAGAGGCGATCTTTAATCACATGGCGAAGGAAAAGGGGCTGGAGGAGGAATTTTCCGCCGCCTCAGCGGCTGTGAGCCGGGAAGAGATCGGAAATCCAATTTATCCGCCTGCACAGAGGAAGCTGCGCCGGGAGGGGATCCCCTTTGCGAAAAGGGGCGCCGTTCAGATTGCTCCAGGGGATTATGAGCTTTATGATTTCATAATTGGTATGGAAGAATACAACCTTCGGGGGATGCTGCGTATCCTTGGAGGGGATCCGAAAGGGAAGGTCTCGCGCCTTTTAGATTTCACATCCCATCCCAGGGATGTGGACGACCCCTGGTATACAGGAGATTTTGACCGGGCCTATGAGGATATTCGGGAAGGCTGCCAGGCGCTGCTTCGGTTTCTTATTTCAGGAGGGCATAGGTGAACGCCGCGGGTATACATAAGGCGGAGATGATTCTGATCTGCGGAAGGATCTGCGCTGGGAAGACCACATATGCGAAAAAGCTGATGAAAGAGAAAAGGGCAGTCCGTCTCAACAGCGATGAGATCATGCTTTCCTTGTTTGACCCTTTTTTAGGGGAAAATCACGAGGCGGTGCTGCATAAGGTGATGGAATATGTCTACAGAAAATCCCTTGAAATCTATGAAACGGGGCTCTCTGTGATTGTTGAAGGCGGCTTCTGGCAGAAAGAGCTTCGGGAAGAGGCAAGCTCTTTTTATGCGGCTCATGGCATCACACCTCAGTGGCATTATGTGGATATTTCAGAAGAAGCCTGGAAACGAAATATTGAAATGAGGAATCAACAGGCGCTAAAAGGGGAATCCGACGTATATCCGGTGGATGAAAACCTTCTGCAGAAATTTTTGGATCCGGATGATGTCCCCAGCCGGAGGGAAATGGACGTCTGGTATAAAAATGGTTAGGCTGAAAAAACGAATGGGATGGTTTGACCAACAAGTGCCTTATAGTTCTTATTCTAGTTTTCTATCTATAAAGAGAGGGAAGATGGGAATGCGGAAACATCCTGCAGCCGCTGCAATCTGAGCTCCTCTGCATTGTGCATGCTCCGTGCATAGTCTGATTCGGGCGGACTGCACGGAGCGGCTCCCTTCGGCTTTTCAGGCTGGCGTCACTGGCGCTGGGTGAGGGGTATCTGACCGGGTATTTGAGCCTCTGATGGTTTCGCCTTCCCCTCTGCAGGAATTTTTATCTCTTCTGGTGGGAACAGGCAGCGGATCCGGCATGGCAGTGCTGTTTCTGATCACGGGTCTTTGGGGAGTGTGTCGTCCTTTCTGTGCCTCTGCTCTAAAGAATTCCAATCTCTGAACCGGTTCCGGAAAATACGGAAGAGGAAAGTGCCTATGGGGGCCAATGAGGAACGGGAGCAGAGACAGAAATACAGGGATAGTATATAGAGTTTTTCGTAAAAGAATCTTTGAAGTACATCGACCCCGCCGGTATCTCCGGCGGGGTCGATGGGTTATCAGCTATTTGATAGTTAGCTGCAGAAGGGCCGGTGTGGTGCTGTGGAAAGAGAATCCCATATTGCAGTGAGCCAAGGGAGAAGTATGGAACCTCCTCGGTTTTCCTCATTTGGAAGGTTCCTTTTTCCGCGGGCTTTTCCCTGCGGCTTAGATCTGCCGCAGCTTCGCGGCCAGCCCGAAGTATTCTTTTTCGAGCTTTTCCTTTTCTTCGGGAGGAAGACCTTTGGCCGCCAGCCTGCCGGTGATTTCTGCGATCCGAAGCTCCAGAATCCGCTTTTCATCGCCGGTTTTCCGGCTGTGCCGTTCCCGTTCCCAGGCCTCATATTCTGTGAGATTTCCCTCAAATGCAGAAAGATTTCCCTTTTCCAGCCGCAGAAGATTTTGTGCCAGGGCATCCGAAAAGGCTCTGTCGTGGGAGACAAAGAGTACCGTTCCCTCATATTCTGTGAGCATAGCCTGCAGGGCCTCAATAGAGGGAAGATCCAGATAATTGGTGGGCTCATCCAGCAAAAGCACGTTGGCGTCGGAGACGAAAAGCTTGGCAAAGCCCAGGCGGATCCGCTCCCCGCCGCTTAGAACGCCTGCAGGCTTGCGGAGCT
>URRG01000388.1 GCA_900550095.1 uncultured Oscillospiraceae bacterium | reverse complement strand
CACCCAATCATGGCGTCCCCGGCGCGATTCGAACGCGCGGCCTTTCGCTTAGGAGGCGAACGCTCTATCCTGCTGAGCTACGGAGACAGATCCTGCAGTTTTTACTGTTTCTCAGCTTCCTTTTCCTCTGCCGGACCTGTATGCCCGCTGCATCCTTTGGTCAAAGAAGCGTATCTATTATACGATATCCTCGAAATAAAGTCAACGCCAGAATACCGGTTTCCGAGAGGGAATATTACAGTCTGCAGGTCTGTCAACGAAGCGCTGCAGAAAAAGAGGCGACGGCTTTCTCGCTCTTTCCTTGAAAGAAGCCGCCGTTTATGCGATAATAGTATCTGTATACTGGATATGTACGTCTGCAAGAGCGCGGACTGCAAAGCCATGTATGCGTCTGCACGTTCTGCAGAGAATAGACGTGCGGGATATTGGCATGTACATGCAGAGAAGCCGCCGAAGCCGGGCGGACCTTGTGCCTATTAAAAAAGCTGAACAACAATACGGAGTCATGAGTTTGAAAATAGGGAAGGAGGAATTTTTTTGATGAACCAAGCAGATCCGGCCGAAAGGCTTTTTCAGCCGGAAAAAACGGAGAAGGCGGAGAAATCGGAGAAAGCTTCCCGGCACGGCCAGGAGGCGCGTCAGCCGGGCGGAGAAGGCGGAGAAAGAGGGGACCGGAACGATCCGCGCCGCAGGCGGCCCAGAAAGCGGGGCGTCCACCCCGGCCAGAACGGCCAGCCCGGCCAACTCCAGCAGGCGCGGGAGGGAAGTTCCCAGGAGGATGCCCTTCAAAGCCAGAACCGGGCCGCAGACAAAGGCAGGCAGGAGGGGGCTCCCCCGGCACAGGCAGGTTTTCCGGGCCAGCAGGGGCGCTCCGGGCGCGGACAAAGGTCCCGCCAGACCCGGAACTATCAGGAGGGACGTGAAAGCAGCAGAGAAATCCGGGAGAACAGGGCTCCCCGTGATGGGCGCCGGCCAGAAGGAAGAGGGCAGGAAGCTCCCCGCCGGGAAGGGACGGTGTCCCGCTATCTGCCCGACTGGGGTACGCCTCCGGAGCCTTCCCAGAGCATGTTCCGGAAAAAACCGGTGGATCAGCCCCTTTCCGGGCGTTCCTTCACCAGACGCGGCTGAAAGGAGCACGAGGGCGGCCCCCGATGCGATATGCGGCCTGCAGCATCGCAGTGCCGCTGCATATATCCATAATTTAACCTGCCGTATTGGCGTATTGCTGCGCGCAGGACAAAGAACCGATACGGTACGATAGGAAGAAATATGAAGAATGAAGAGATAAAACTCTCCCTGGGGGACACAGGGCTCCCGGGGGTTCCTGCTCAGCCGCAGGAGAATATACATTGTATTCGTCATATAGATCCCCCCGAAGGGAAATTTCCGAAGGCGGAGCAGGCGGCCTGGCTGAGGCGCCTGCCCCGTCCTCTTCTTTCCTGGTACGATAAAGTGAAGCGAGACCTGCCCTGGAGGGAAAATACCGACCCTTACAGGGTGTGGGTTTCGGAGATCATGCTGCAGCAGACCAGGGTGGAGGCAGTGAAGGACGGCTATGTGCGCTTTTTGAGTGCGCTGCCGGATCTGAAAAGCCTGGCGGAGGTTCCCGAGGAGCTGCTTATGAAGCTGTGGGAGGGCATGGGCTACTACAGCCGCGCCAGAAACCTGCAGAAGGCGGCCCGGATGGCCCTTTCGTCCTGGGGCGGCCTTCCCGCCTCTGTGGAAAAGCTCCGTTCCCTGCCCGGCATAGGAGATTACACCGCGGGGGCCGTGGCCTCCATCGCCTTCGGCATACCCGCCCCGGCTGTGGACGGCAACGTTCTTCGGGTGCTGGCCCGGCTTACGGATTCTTCAAGGGATGTGCTGGAGCCCGCCGCTAAAAAGGAGGCTGAAGCGCTGCTGCGGCCCATAATACCGGCGGATCGGGCGGGGGACTTCACACAGTCCCTGATGGAGCTGGGGGCGCTGGTCTGCATCCCCGGTGTGCCCAAATGCGAAAGCTGCCCCGTTTCCGGCCTCTGCCTGGGCTTCCGGGAGGGAACGGCGGCGCAGCTGCCGGTAAAGAGGACCAAGAAGGCCCGTCGCGTGGAAGAAAGGACCGTGTTCCTGCTGATCGGACCGGATGGACGGGCGGCGCTGGAAAAACGCCCTCCCAAGGGCCTTTTGGCGGGCATGTGGCAGCTTCCCAACGAGGAGGGCCGTTTTACTCCGGAACAGGGACGCAGACTCTGGGAGAAGAGGGGCTTTTCCGTGGAACGCGCCCATGGGCTCCCGGAGGCCGTGCACGTATTCAGCCACATAGAATGGCATATGACGGGCATAGCCCTCTTCCTCCGGGAACTGTCTGTGCCCCTTGAGCCTCCTGTGCCTCCTGTGCTTCCTGTGCCGCCCGTTGCCGAGCCGTCCGGGCGGCTGGATTTATCTGAATTGCCGCAGCGGCAGGAAAAACCGAAGGAAAAAAACGGTTTGTACGCCTTGGACGGCATGAATGATCCGGAATTCAGCTCCGGCGGCAGGCGGGAAGAGGCCCCTGCCCTCGTGTGGGCCTCTTTGGAGGAGATCCGCAGGGAAAAGGCCCTTCCGGCGGCTTTCCGCGCCTATCGGAAGGCCTTTGAACGGATTGCGGAGAACGCGGAGAACGGAGAGAATGAGGAGAATGAAGAGAACGGCTCCGGCGAAGACAGTCCCGAACAGCTTATGTTCCCCGTATAGGCGGAGTGCGGCAGCTGGGGGACGCGGGAGCCGGCGGGTCCGGGCGCCCAAAAGCTAGAGGCCCTCGGACCGCAGGAGCAA
>URRG01000387.1 GCA_900550095.1 uncultured Oscillospiraceae bacterium | reverse complement strand
GGGAAGGCCATATGACAGAGGAAGAACTGAATGCCTGCACGGCGGAGCAGATCGAAAAATCCCGGGAAGCGGTAAGGCTGCTGGTAGAAGATAAGATCAGGAATTACCTGCTGAGTGAAAACAGGGCTTGAGGAGACGGAGAGATGAAGGATAAAAAACTGTACATGATCGGAAATGCACATCTGGATCCTGTCTGGCTGTGGAACTGGCAGGAAGGCTTTCAGGAAGTGAAGGCCACCTTCCGCTCAGCGCTTGACCGTATGAAGGAAGACAAGGATTTTGTTTTTACCTGCAGCAGCGCCGCTTTTTATGAATGGGTGGAGAAAAACAATCCGGCCATGTTCGCAGAGATCAGAAAAAGAGTGGAGGAAGGGCGCTGGGAGCTGGCAGGCGGCTGGTGGATACAGCCGGACTGCAACATCCCGTCCGGGGAAGCCTTTGTGCGCCAGGGGCTGTATGGACAGCGTTATTTTCTGGAGAAGTTCGGAAAAATGGCGGTGACCGGCTACAACGTGGACAGCTTTGGGCACAACGGCAATCTGCCGCAGATTCTGAAGAAAAGCGGTATGGACAATTATGTGTTCATGCGGCCGATGCCTCTGGAAAAAGGGCTGCCGGGACGGATTTTCTGGTGGAAGTCCATGGACGGCTCCAAGGTCATGACCTACCGGATTCCCTATGAATACTGCAGCTGGGGCAAGGATCTGGAGAAATATACGGATCGTCTGAAATGTGAGCTGGAGGACGGTGAGGACGAGCTCATGATGTTTTACGGCGTGGGGAACCATGGCGGGGGCCCTACGAAGGAGAACATCAGAAGCATTCATGAGCTGAACGGCAGGGAAGATATGCCGGTAATGGAAATGGAAACCACGGAGAATTTCTTCCGTCAGGTGAAAAACAACGGAAAGGAATATCCGGAATTCATCGGGGATCTGCAGCATCATGCCAGCGGCTGCTACAGTGTGCTTTCCCGCGTGAAGAGGGAAAACCGCAGGGCGGAGGATAAGCTGGTGGAGGCCGAGGGCTGGAGCAGCATCGCCAAAGCCGTGGAAGGACAGCCTTATCCGGAAGACTTTAAGAAGGCCTGGAAGGGTGTTTTATTTAATCAGTTTCATGATATTCTGGCCGGAACAAGCATCCCTTCCGCCTATGAGGATGCTTCTTATCTGTTCGGACAGGCGATGGCGGTGGGACAGGAAAGCCTGAACTACGCCATTCAGGCGATCTCCTGGGATATTGATATCGAAGAAGATGTGACCATGCGCCCGATCGTGGTGTTCAATTCCCACGCATGGGGAGGAAAAATGATCATCGATCTGGAAGTGCGCGGCCTTTCCAATGATAATTTTAAATTGACGGATCACGAAGGAAATGGGATCGCGGCCCAGAGGATTCAATCGGAGGCGACGGTGAACGGGCAGTCCCGCCTTCTTTTTGTGGCAGAGCTGCCTTCCATGGGGTATGAGGTTTTCAAGCTGTACCTGAACGTGGAGGATGCGCCCCGGACTGCCGCTGTGAAGGTGACGGATACCACACTGGAAAATGACCGTCTGGCGCTTACGTTTAACCCGCAGACCGGATATATGGAAAGCCTTTACGACAAAAAGGCGGATTTGGAAGTACTGCGCAGACAGGGCGGGCGGCTTGCCGTGATCGAGGATAAATACGATACCTGGGCACACAACGTTTTCAAGTTTGACAGGCAGCTGGGCGATATGAAGCAGGTATATAGAAAGGTTCTGGAGGAAGGGCCGGTGCGCTCTTGCATCAGGATCAAATATAAGTATAACCAGTCCTATGTGGTATAGGATTTCCGGCTCTACCGTGATCTGGATTATGTCCAGGTCAAGGTCAGTGTGGACTGGCGCGAGCCTCAGACACAGCTGAAAATCAAGTATCCGGTGAACTTCAATTTCCGCAGGCCCACATATGAAATACCTTACGGCTATATTGAAAAGAGCGCCAACGGCGAAGAAGAGCCCGGACAGAGCTGGTTTGATTTTACGGGAGAGCATTTTAAGAAGCCGGTGATGTACGGGCTGGCAATAGCCAATGACGCCAAATACAGCTACAACATGGATATTGATGAAATGAATCTGACAGTGCTGAAAAATTCGGTTTTTGCCCATCATGATCCCAAGCAGCTGGAGGAAGACTGTGAATATCGTTTTGTGGATGACGGTCTTCAGGAGTTCACCTATATCCTGATACCTCACGAGGGTTCCTGGAAGGATGCCGATGTGGTAAAGCGGGCTAAGGAAGTAAACGTAAGGCCTCAGACGGTCATCGAGACCTTCCATGAAGGAAAGCTCGCCCAGCGCGGTTCCTTCCTGTCACTGGAAAGCGATCATGCGGTGATCTGTGCGGTGAAAGAGGCGGAGGACAAAGACGGCGTGATCGTCCGTGCATACGAGACGAAGAAGCAGGCCGGAAGGGCGGTGCTGAAGGTACCGTTTTTAAACAGGGAGGAAGAGCTCATCTTTACGCCCTGCGAGATTAAGACCGTGAAGCTTCCCTATGATCACAGCTGCCCGATACAGGAAGTCAATCTGCTGGAATTTTAGAGGTGTCATAAAATCTCTGTGACAGTACAAAATAGGGGAGGCATTTTCAGGATGGAATATCTTGCAGGAATTGATATAGGCGGTACGAAATGCGCCGTGACTATCGGTAAAATACAGGACGATCAGGTGGAACTTTTATGGAAGGAAAAATTTCCGACGCCGAAAGGCCCGCAGGCAGCGGTGGATAAGATGGTGGAGACTTTGAAACATATGCTCTCGGCACATCCGGAA
>URRG01000386.1 GCA_900550095.1 uncultured Oscillospiraceae bacterium | reverse complement strand
ATATCTTCATCCTACCCTGCTATCCTTTCGCGGGAACAGAGATATATTCTTCTCTTTTTCGAAAAGGCCGAAGCCGCCGGCTTTTTCTGTCACAACTGAGATGCTATATATTCCTCTGCAGCCAATGCCGCCTGTGCTCCGTCAGAAACGGCCGTTACAATCTGCCTAACGGATTTCCTCCGCACGTCGCCCGCCGCAAATACGCCCTGCACAGCAGTCCTCGTGGTGCTGTCCGCCATAATATAGCCATTGCCGTCCAGTCGCAGACAATCAGCAAAAAGGGCTGAATTCGGCACATTTCCAACGGCTACAAAAATCCCGTCTACCGCGAGCTCCGAGTCTGCTTCCGTAAGGACGTTTTTCAGCCGCAGCCCGCTCACCATTCCATCCTTCTGCAAAATTTCTTCCGCCACCGTATTCCACAAAAATTCCACGTTCCCGCAGGCTTTCAGGGGCTCCAGATAAGCGCGCGAAGCTCTCAGCGTATCCCGGCGGTGGATCACCGTCACCTTTTCACAAATGCGGGAAAGATATACCGCATCCGCCGCCGCCGTGTCCCCGCCTCCAATCACCGCCACGCGCCTGCCTCTGTAAAACATTCCGTCGCAGGTGGCACAGTAGGAAACGCCCCGGCCCCGAAGCTCTCTTTCCTGCGGAAGTCCCAATTCTCTGGGGGAGGCCCCTGTTGCAGCGATCACGGAACGTCCCCAGTATTCTTTACTATTTGTATATACTTTCTTGATTTTTCCCCCTAGTTCTACATTTTTCACCTCTCCGGAGACAAACTCCGCCCCGAAACGCTCGGCACCTGTCTTCATCTGTTCTGCCAGTTCAAATCCGCCGATCCCTTCAGGAAAGCCCGGATAATTATCCACTCTATCCGTTGTAGCCATCTGCCCGCCCGGCGCCAAGGCTTCCACCACTAAAACAGAAAGCCCCGCTCTTCCTCCATATAAAGCAGCCGTACACCCGCAGGGACCTCCTCCCACAACAATGATATCGTAGATTTTCTGTCCGCTGGCCACATCATTCTGTATCGGTGACGTGCGGAACACTTTTTCTGCTTCTGTCATACATGCATCCTCCGTTTCTTTATTCTTCTCCTATGTTCCAGCAATCAGTATACGCAAAAACAGCGAAAAATACGCCGTATTCTGCAGATTCTTCCACCACATTCTTTTTATTCTTTAAAGCTCTTTCAATTTCGCTGCGTCATCTATAAAGTCAATATACTTTACATTAGATTTTCTGCTGAACCTTCCCCTTTTCCTTTTCTAAATGCCCTTCGGGCCACACGCTTCCCTTTCGTTGAAAAGCCCCGCCCCCTGTGGTATACTCTGGGTAGCGAAGAAACTCATCCGTATGGAAAACAGCGGCGCCTTTATGACAGCGTTTCATTCTATAGGCACATTTCAGCAACGCCGCTTTTCTACTTCCAAAAAAAGAACGCTATAAGCCTCTTTTCTCTTCACCTCCAACAGGGAGGAATTTTTGCTCTCCGCCTGGGAAACTCTTTTAGGCCCATGTCCATACTATACCCGTTTTTTATAAATTACACAAGGAGGAATTCACTTGGCTCCATTCACTCAAAACGGACTCTCTCCAGATGCCGGCGAAACATTAACCAGAGAAAAACCTCTCTGTTCCATTATTACAGCCGCTTACAACAGTGCCGGGACTATTGAAAAGACAATCAAATCCGTTATAAATCAGACAGAACCCAGCTGGGAGCTTATTGTGATCGACGACGGTTCCACTGATACTACTGCTTCTTTGGTAAAAAAACTCTCTCAAAAGGATAAACGTATCCGTTTTCTGCAAAACGAGTGCAACCGGGGCGTTGCAGAAACGAGGAATCGAGGACTCAAGGAAGCTCGGGGCAGTTATATAGCTTTTTTAGACAGCGACGACTGGTGGCAGCCGGAAAAATTACAAAAACAAATTGCTTTCATGCGGGAAAACTGTTGTCACATTTCCTGCACCGGATTCCATCGGGTAGATTTCGAAGGCACAAGGATGCTTCGGACGGTTATTCCCCCGGAACGAATGAATCTCTCTGACCTTTACAAAAAAAACGACATTGGTTTTTCCACATCCATGGTGGAAAGTTCTCTGGCCAAAACCGTTTGTTTCGAAAGCGGTGAACTCCTGGAAGACTTTATTTATTGGCTGGAGCTCTTAAAAAAAGGACAGGAAGCCTTATCCTTGCAGCAGGCGTTGGTATTTTACAGATCCGCTCCCGCCTCGCGCTCGTCAAATAAGCTGAAAATGGCTTCTGCCCGCTGGAAAGTTCTGCGTCGCAGAGAAAAACTTCCCCTGTACAAAACAATCCCCTGCTTTCTCTATTATATATATGCTTCTGTATGTAAAAGATAACGAGTCTCGTTCTATACAAAAAGTATTTTTATCCAATTTTATAACGATCTATATACTCACAATCGAACCATAGTATATCAACCTAAACAGCCGTCAAAGATATCAGCAGATTTTGACTCTCAGAAAGGGAGCCTGAGAAACCCTCATAGGACCTCCTACCTCTCTACTCCTTTACTCTTGAATCAATTCTGTCTGTTTGACCTGTTTTCTCGTGATGCGATCCTCTCTACTCAAACCTTCGATCTCCTACATGGGAAGACCTATGTTCTAGTTTCCTTTTGAAAAAACTATATCATTCTTTGATAGTATCATTTGCCAAAGCTTTTTAACCGCATTTAACAGAACCAGTTTTTGACTGAAAGTGATAATAAGAAAGGCTCTCACCTTAAAAAGAAGAGAGCCCCTTTAGTTATTGTGTAGATTTC
>URRG01000385.1 GCA_900550095.1 uncultured Oscillospiraceae bacterium | reverse complement strand
GTCCAACCCTGGGAATTTCTCTGTGATCCTGTCGATCTCCCCCATCATGCGAAGGGCTTCTCCCATATCGTCGGAAAGCTTCAGGACAGGCGCAAATTCCAGGCCCGTTTCCCACCGAAGAAACGGCGTTTCTTCGCATTTGAGATGATTTTTGGAAACAGGAAGATACCGCCGGAGCCGCTGAAGCCTCGCCTTTGCCACATAAGCGTTTTCCACGCAGGCAACTCCGCCTACGCAGCCGCCGGCGCAGGCGTTGAGCTCTATAAATTCCAGCTCCCGGATCCGCTCGTCTTCCAGCTCCTCCAGCACACGGATCACATTTTCGATCCCATCCGCCGCCAGGTATTTATCGTTGAGCAGGGCCGCGCTCTCTCCGCCGCTGGAGGCCCATCCCACGCCTATAACGCCGGAGCCCTGCAGAGGATCCAATTCCTCCAAATGTTCCATTTTCTCTGTAAGCGCCGGAAAAATCTCGCTGATGGCGATAGCCCCATCCACCTCAGAGGATACAAAGTTCACAGGCACACGGGAATCCGTAACCTTTGCCGGGCAGGGCGTGATAAAGAAAATGCCGATCTTTTCCTTTGGAAGGCCCGTCTTTGCAGCGGCCTCCCGCCGGGCCAGCCGGGCCGCCACCTCCATAGGGGAGGCCATCGGTAAAACATGGCTGCAGAGATCGGGGAAGCGCACCCGGATCAGCCGCACTACCGCCGGACAGGCGGAGCTGATCACCGGAGGTCTGAGCTTCCCTTCCTTCATCAGCTTGCGTGTAGCCTCGGAAACCAGCTCTGCCGCACGGGAAACCTCGAATACGCCGTCAAATCCCAGAGCCCGCAGTCCATTCAGCACAATGTCGATATCATCCAGGTTATTGAACTGCCCATACAGAGCGGGAGCAGGCAGCGCCACCGTATAAGAAAATGCCCGGATGCTCTCCAACGGGTCATAGCTGGCTTTTTTTGCATGATGAGGACATACGCGGATACATTCTCCGCAGTCGATACACCGCTCCGGAATGATACACGCCTTCCCTTCCCGGACGCGTATCGCCTCTGTCGGACACCGCTTTATGCAGTTGGTGCAGCCCATGCATTTGCCGCTTTCCAGCATCACAGAATGAAAAAAACGATCCAATCCGATCACCTAGCCCCTCTTCGCCCAAACTCCCGGCCAACCACCAGCTTTTTGGGCTCTCCTCCTATAAAACAGCAGAGCGGCATAAAAACTGCGCCGCCCTTTCCTTCCAGACAGCGGATTCTATCCCGCCGCTCCTTTAATTCTTAATCAGCACCCTGCAGGCTCGTTCTCCAGTCCCTCGGCATTCCCCTTCTCAGGCCAGAACTTTCATATACAGGGTCGTGCCTTCCCCCACTTTAGTGTCGATCCGAAGCTCGTCGGTATATTTCTTGATATTCGGCAGCCCCATGCCGGCTCCAAAGCCCAGGTTCCGAATGGTATCGGGAGCCGTGCTCCATCCCTCCTGCATAGCCTTTTCCACATCGGGGATTCCAGGTCCCCTATCGCTAAGGGTAATGCGTATTTCCGCCGGATCCACCTCCACTCGAGCTTCACCTCCATGGGCGTGTATCACCATGTTGATTTCCCCTTCATACATGGCAATAGCCACTTTCCGGATAGCCTCCGGGTTATAGCCCAGCTGCTTCAGTTTCCGTTTTACATCGCTGGAAGCTTCTCCCGCCCGGGTGAAATCATCCCCCGGGACCTCATATGTAAATGTGAGCGCGCTCATAAGACACCTCACTCTCCCCGCAGGCCGCTCATATACAGCAGCCCGCAGGCGCTGAACATTCTGTGGCGTGTCTGCAGAACGATGATATCCCTGGATCGGGCCAGCTCCACAATAGAGGGATCGATTTCCTTTCCCCTTACGAATACAACGCAGTGCATATCCATCATCTCTGCCGTGCGGATCACCTGGGGATTGCACAGCCCGGTAAGCAGCATCCCCTGATCCTTCACAAAGGCTAAAACGTCGCTCATCATGTCGCTTCCGCAGGCTGTCTTCACCTCTGTATCCAGATCTCCCTCCGCCAGGACCTCTGCATCCAGGATCCGGATCACTTCCCTAACTGTCATCTTCATGCCTCCTTATCCGCCGCCGTCAGGCTGCATCCCGCCCATATGCCGTATATCCAGGCATTCTATTTTTCTATAACTCTATTTACGCAATTTTCATAAAATTATTTTATAAAGAAAAATATTTATGGGCATAAACATTTTACATGTTCTCAGTATACCATAGTTTTGGCAATATACAAGACGGCATAAGCAGAAAATAGCCCTAAGCGAAAAATATAGGACTGCGCCAGGGGAATAGAGCCATGCCCCCAGAGCATATGCATAGCCGGTGAACGCTTTTTCCTCAGGAGGCGCCGCCGTACTGTTCCCGCCTTTGAGAAAAGGGTACAGGGCATACTTTTCCTATTTTGAAGCCATCGCATAAAAATCATGCATACTGTTCTCTATTTTAAGGAGCATCTGAAAAATGAATGTCTTCTTTTTGCGCGCAGTATAAAGAGAAATAAAGAAAAATATAAAACACCCGGAAAACAAAAATGCAAAAACCCACTATAAAGTATGCATTTCAGTTGACTTTATCAAAGTAAAGCACTATAATAAAACGTGTTCTATACTTTCATCCCAAAGAGCTCCGGCAACACGCAGGACGCTCCTCTGCGGGAAAGCTTGTGAAATTGGAGGTTAGCACATAATGAAACGCGTTTACAATTTTTCTGCCGGCCCCTCGATGCTGCCGGAACCGGTTCTCCGCCGCGCCGCGGATG
>URRG01000384.1 GCA_900550095.1 uncultured Oscillospiraceae bacterium | reverse complement strand
GACGATGGATCGTCTTGGCCTCCCGCCCCGTAAGCTCACTCATACGCTTGGCAGCCCGGCCCGTGGGAGCCGCCAGAAGCACCTTTTCTCCTTTCATCTCCAACAAGCGGATCACCGCGTTCAGAGTGGTAGTTTTCCCCGTGCCGGGACCGCCCGTAAGGATCAGCATCCCTTTGGAGAGGGCCTCCTGGATGGCCTGCTTCTGCAGGGCGGCGTATTCCATGCCGAATTCTTGTTCCAGCTGGGCGATATATGCGTCCGCTCCGCCGATGGACTGGGCTGGGAACTTGGCCGCCATATCGATCCTCTCGGCTATATAGAGCTCCGAGCGGAAATACCGGGGCAGAAAGATCATCTCCTGTTCCCCTACCCACAGAGACACAAGAGCCTGCTCTGTGCAAAGTTCTTCCAAATTGCCGGAAACCAGATCCGGTTCCACACCCAGAAGATTTACCGCCACGGCACAGAGCTTATCCGCCGGAAGGCAGGTATGTCCATTTTTTACATTGTGCTTGAGGACGTAGACAATCCCGGCCCGGATACGGCCGTTGTCGTCCTGAGGGCGTTCCATGGAAGCCGCGATGGTATCCACCCGGGAAAAGTCAATATCCACCCCATCCTCGCAAAGATAGTACGGATTCTCCTGTATGAGATCGGTGCACTGCGGACCATACTGCTTCCAGATCCGAAGGGCCTCCTCGGGAGAAATGCCGTATCCCCCCAGCCGGACCATGGCTTCCCTCACGCCGTGGGCCCGCTGGATCTCGCTGCTGAATTTCCTTGCCTTGGCGGCGGAAATCCCCTTGATAGAGGCGAGCCGTTCCGGTTCCTTTTCCATGACTTCCAAAGTGTTTTCCCCGAAGGCCTCCACGATCTGGGCCGCCAGAGAGGGGCCTATCCCTTTTACCGCCCCTGAAGAAAGGTATTTCAGTATAGCGGAAGCCGTGGCGGGCTTATAGCGCTCAAAGGCTTCCACCTTGAATTGGGTCCCAAAGGTAGGATGCCGCACCCAGTGCCCCATAATGCGAAGCTCCTCGCCTACGCTGACCCAAGGCATGCTGCCCACCGCCGTCACCAGCTCCCGGCTGTCGTTAATCTCCAAAATCGTGTATCCGTTTTTTTCGTTGCGGAAGACAATCTGCTCAACGGATCCGGATATCTCCAAAAGCTGCTCTTCCTGCATGGCTTCACTATTCCCCCTTCAGCAAAGCACCGAATCCGCATTTCGGAACGGCGCTCAGCACTGCCGGCCCTCTCCCGAAAATGCCGAAAGGGCGCAGATGGGATCTGCGCCCGGCGCCCGAAGCTCCCAGAGCCGCAGCCCATGGGAATATGTATCCAGTATAGTACATCCCTCATGGTTTTGCAAACATGGATTCGATTTTTTTCACGGCCTCTTCCCGGCTGCAGAAGCTGGTTCCCCGCAGCACCTCCGATGCCTTGCGACAGACCTCCTCCGTTTCCTTATCCACGCCGCAGTCTACGCAGATGATCCTCTTTTCTTCCCTGCCTGAAAACCAGCGGAGGCGGTGCACCGCTCCCCGGAGAGCGATCTCGGCCTCCTCGCTGTGGCCCGAAAGCGGCAGGAGGTAAACGATCTTGCCCTTCACACGGGTTTTCAGGAACCAGTTGCAGAGCATTCGGAAGACATCCGTCAGCCCAAGGATCATCAAAAGGGCCAGCAGGATTTTCAGACAAATTTCCCACATAAAAACTCACCTCGCTACACTATATGCAGCGAGGTGAAAACGGTGACTAAAGCGGATTAGGCCGGCTCAGGCATCCGCAGAAGCGACGGCCTCCCGGAGAGCTTGGGCCCTATCCGTCTTTTCCCAGGATACTCCCAGATCCTCCCGGCCCATATGGCCGTATTTTGAGACCTGCCTATAGATGGGGCGGCGCAGATCCAAGGTGCGGATGATAGCGCTGGGCCGCAGATCAAAGACTTTCTCCACCGCCGCCGCCAGCTCTTCGTTGGAATACCGGGAAGTGCCGAAGGAATCCACCATTACGGAGACGGGCCGCGCAACACCGATGGCGTAAGAAAGCTCTATCTCGCATCTTTCCGCCAGGCCGGCGGCTACCAGGTTTTTGGCCACATACCGGGCCGCGTAGGCCGCGGAACGATCCACCTTCGTGGGATCCTTCCCGGAAAACGCCCCGCCGCCGTGCCGAGAGTATCCGCCATAGGTATCGACGATAATCTTTCTGCCTGTCAGGCCGCTGTCACCTACCGGTCCGCCCACTACAAACCGTCCGGTCGGGTTGACGTAGATCTTGGTATCCTGATCCATCAGCTCCTCCTCATGCTCGTTTGTATCCGGCATATTGCCGTATTTATGATCAATCTGATTCTCATCCACGGAAAATTTAAACCGGTGGAAGCCGTCATTGATAACATACGATACACAATCCAGGGTTTTGATATATGCGATGATATCCAGCGCCTTGTTGAAATCCATATACAGCACCTGCAGACGTTGAAAATCACGGTCATAGATCACACCGCCGTTATTTGCCACAATGAAATCAAATTCTATCTTATTTTTTTGAATCTCCGTCTGTATGGACTCCATACTTCTTCCCGTAACCAGACCGAACATGTTTCCCGCTGCACGAAATTCATGTATCGCATGGACATCATTTATATCAACCAGCTCCTCTGTTCGAAGAGTCCCATCATAATCACTAGCCAGAATTTTCATACGCATATCCTCCATCTACATTCATTTTACCAAGTTTCAATAAAAAAACAATGTTTATGTATAAGATTCATAAGCTTTTCCCATACTACTATCAGGAGGTGTTAG
>URRG01000383.1 GCA_900550095.1 uncultured Oscillospiraceae bacterium | reverse complement strand
CAGCTGCTATACTCTGGCTGTGCGGCCCGTGGGCGGCGTGCAGATATTCTAAAAATATAGAAAAGCCCGTGCGCCTGAGAAGCGGACGGCGGAAGGCCGCCGGTTTTAGGAATCTATACAGGGGAATCTGCGCGGCCCCGGCGGGCGTGCTTTAGATACAGGATACGGATAACAGGAGGTAATGAAAATGGCGGAGCTTCGTTGGCATCCTTTGATTCAGGATTGGGTGATGATCGCGGGCAACCGGCAGGGCAGGCCCCAGATGCCCAAGGATTACTGCCCGTTCTGCCCCTCCTTCGGCAATGTGCCGGAGTATGAGGTGATGGAATACGACAATGACTTCCCGGCTCTTTCGCAGAATCCCCCGGAGCCGGACGATGTGGCGAACGATTTTTTCAAAGTGCGGCCTTCCTATGGGAAATGCGAGGTGATCCTCTATTCTCCCGGGCATAACACGGCGGTCACAGAGCTTTCGGACAGCCATATGAAAAAGCTGGTGGATCTCTGGTGCGAGCGCTTTGCCTGCATGAGCGCCGATGAAAAGATCAAGTATGTGTTCCCCTTTGAGAACAGGGGAGAGGCGGTGGGCGTCACCATGCCCCATCCACACGGCCAGATCTACGGGTATTCCGTCATTCCCAAAAAGCTTCAGCTGGAAACGGCTTCTGCCAGGGAATACTACGAGAAAAACGGGAAGTGCCTCTTCTGCGACATGCTGGAAAACGAGCTTCGGGACGGCCGGCGCATTATTTTCCAGAACGAACATTTTACGGTGCTTTTGCCTTTCTTTACGGAATATCCCTACGGCGTGTATATTTTTGCAAACAGCCACAAGCAGACCCTTCTGGATTTCACAGAGGAGGAGCGCGTGAGCCTGGGGCTTACCATCCGGGATACCGTGGGTATGCACGACAGCCTCTTCGGCTATCGTTTCCCCTATATGATGTGCATGCACAACGCGCCGGTGAACAGCGGGGATTACTCCAAGGATTTCCACTTCCACATAGAGTTTTATCCGCCCATGCGCAGCGCGGATAAGCAGAAATTTAACGCTTCCAGCGAAACGGGAGCCTGGGCCTGCTGCAACCCCACCTGCCCGGAGGAGACCTCCAAGGAGCTCAGGGAGGCTTTTGAGAGGTACCGGGAAACGGAAAAGGATATCGTCCGCAGCTGAGAGGCGGGTGGCCGCAGATGCGCGCCGGGGGATGACGGCGGGCCCTGCGCCCTGAAAAAGGAGGTTATTCCAAGATGAAAGTGCTGATTACGGGAGGAGCCGGGTTCATCGGTTCCCATACCTGCGTGGAGCTTCTGGAAAAAGGCGTGGAGATCGTAGTGATGGATAATTTCTGCAACTCCACCCCGGAGGCTGTGGAAGCCATAAAGACCATCACGGGAAAGGATTTCCCCTTCTATGAGTGCGATATGCTGGATTATACCGGCTTCAAGAAAATATTTGACGAAAACAGCCTGGACGCCGTCATCCATTTTGCCGGCCTGAAGGCTGTGGGGGAAAGCGTTCAGAAGCCGTTGGAGTATTACCACAACAATCTGGAGGGAACGCTGAACCTTCTGCGCCTCATGCGGGAATACGGCGTGAAAAAGCTGGTGTTCAGCTCCTCCGCCACGGTGTATGGAATGAATAATCCGGTGCCTTTCAGAGAGGATATGCCCATCGGGGGCACCACGAATCCCTATGGAACCACGAAGTTTTTTATCGAGCAGATCCTGCAGGATCTGGCTTTTGCCGACCCCACCTGGAAGATCGCCCTGCTGCGGTATTTCAATCCTGTGGGGGCGCACGAGAGCGGCCTGATCGGGGAAAATCCCAGAGGAATTCCCAATAACCTCATGCCGTATATCGTGCGGGTGGCCGCCGGACAGCTGGAAAAGCTCAGCGTATACGGAGATGATTATCCCACTCCGGACGGCACCGGCGTGCGGGATTATATCCATGTGTGCGATCTGGCCGCAGGCCATCTGAAAGCGCTGGAGCGGTTGGAGCATATCGACGGCGCAAGGGCCTGGAACCTGGGAACGGGCCATGGGAGCTCCGTTCTGGAAGTGGTGCATGCCTTTGAAAAGGCCAGCGGGAAAAAGGTCCCCTATGTGATCGCCCCCCGCAGGGCAGGGGATATCGCCGAATGCTATGCGGATGTTTCCCGTGCCGAAGAGGAGCTCCGCTGGAAGGCGGAGTGTTCTCTGGAAAAAATGTGCGCGGATTCCTGGAATTACATTGTCAAATCCCGGCAGATGTGATACAATTCTTTTCAAAGCTGGAATGCAGTAACACTGTAACAGGCTGAATCGTTCGCATTTTCTGCCGGAGCATCCGTGAAAAAGGGTTTCCCTCGGAAGAGCGGAAACCCTTTTTGTATATTTTCCGGCGGGAAACGGCGTTGTTTTCCGCATTTATGAGCTGTTAACGTATATTTCTGTATTTTTATGAAATTAAAACTTGTGAGCCGGGAAATTTTCATTTATAATAGATACCATATATATTCTTATATCTCGTATTTCCCCGTATTTTTTGGTTTCTGTCCCGCCGCGGCCGGCTTTTAGGCTTTTCGGTGTTTAGGCTCATAGATTTCTGCTTGCCGGTACAAGGCGGCGGAAGAGGCTTTTGAGCAAGGCCGGTCTGCCCATCCGTCGTTTGTCCGGATTGCGGCTTTATGGTTTTTTGGTTTTTCAGTTCTCTTGCGTTTCGGGGCCATAGGGCATTGACAGCCGGGCGGCATCCGGCTTTCGGCGAAGTATGCGGGGAAAAGGGCGCTCGGCGGTTCTGAGGGCTGTAATCCGCAGAACCGCGGGCCGCA
>URRG01000382.1 GCA_900550095.1 uncultured Oscillospiraceae bacterium | reverse complement strand
AGGCAATTCCCTGCCTGTCATACGCACAGCGGGAATACAGAATTCCGTGAGCTTCATCCGGCCGTCCTTCAAAATTCTGAGGGAATCCGGCGATATGCCCAGATGGTTCATCCCCGTGGAATGAATAGCGCTCAGCGCGGAAAGAACCGGCATAAAAAGCTGGCGGGCGGCGTTCCAGCTGATGACTCCTCCGCTCCGTTCCACAAAATACCGCAGAGGAATGGATTCCGTCCATTCCGACACCGTATACGCCGTATTATTCTCTTCAAATATATCATAAAGCTGGGTAATAGCGGGAAATTCCCGCATATGGGCTACCTCTCTGGAACAGCTCAGGAAATAGGAAAGACACTCGTCATAGCTCACTTCGCTGCCCGCGTTTACAACGGCTCTGCCGCCTTGATCCCGGCCACAGAGGGTAGCCGGAAAAAACTCCCGCAGCTCGATGGGGGCCTGGAGCACCGTATCATACCCAATATAGGTGATCCCTTCGCTGTTACAGGATTTCACCCTTCCTACAGCGTATCTGTTCTGCAGAACCGTCTTACAGGCCAGCGCATTGGCGGACTGCGGTTCATCTGCGCTGTGGCCGCACACAGGACAGACGTTCTTTCCCTCCAGAGGAGACATACAGTTCATGCATAATTGATTGATATCAGCCATAGGCGTTCCTCCCGCGCTGCCGGAACCCTCGTGCAGCAAAAATCAGTCTTCGTCTTCATCGCTCTCAGGAGCGTCCCAATTGTGCCACACATTCTGCACATCGTCGTTGTCCTCAAGAGCGTCGAGAAGCTTCTGCATCTTCGTCTGGGCATCTTCGTCCGCAAGTGTAGTATATGTTGTAGGAACCATTTCTACTTCTGCAGAAACAAATTCGTAACCTTTGTTTTCCAAATCCTCCCGAACGCCGCTGAAATCATCGGGAAGAGTAGAAATCTCGAACACGTCCTCATCCGCCTGGAAATCCGAAGCTCCGGCCTCCAGCGCGTCTTCCATCACCGTATCTTCATCGCGGCCTTCCTTCTCGATCACGATAATGCCCTTCTCTTCAAACAGGAAGGAGACGCAACCGGTCGTGCCCAGATTGCCGCCGAACTTGTCAAAATAGTGACGAACGTCAGCGGCTGTGCGGTTGCGGTTATCGGTGAGAGCTTCCACGATGACAGCCACGCCGCTGGGACCGTATCCCTCATAGGTGATATTTTCATACTTGGCGCCGTCGTTGTCGCCGGCAGCCTTGCGGATAATCCTTTCGATGTTGTCGTTGGGAACGTTGGCCGCCTTCGCCTTTGCGATGCAGTCCTTCAGCTTGGAGTTGGATGCGGGGTCAGGCCCGCCGCCTTCCTTTACCGCCACCGCCAGCTCACGCCCGATTTTTGTGAAAATCTTCGCTTTGGCGCCGTCCGTCTTTTCCTTTTTCCTCTTAATATTATTCCATTTCGAATGGCCAGACATATGAATCCTCCTGGAAAATAAATTTGTAAACGCTTATTCCGCCATGCATACAAGCATCCGCTTTCAAACAAACGCCGGCGCATGCATCGAAAAGACGCGCTCCGATTTCTCTCTTCTTCAATCCTCTTTGACAGCGAAGAACAAACTCTCAACTCGCCGGAGTTATTTTTCGGTCTCCGGCAAAGCAGCCGGAAAGCGCACGATCTGACCGCTGAGAGCTAAAAGATAGGAAAGCCGCCTTTTCCGGCTTTCTGTGCCGCGCTGTATCCAGCAAGAACATGTAAGCGCTGTTTTTTATGATAGCATAAAACGCCGTTTCTGGCAAGCTCTTCCGCCTTAGAGACGGCCTAAAAGCCGCAATCAGCGCTCTTAATCCTAATTCCCCCGTTTCCCAGAGGGCCTGAGAAAGCGCTCGCTTCCGGCAGCATACCAGCTGGGCCTTTTATGAACTCCCTTCTCATTTTCTTCCCTATTCGCCGCTTTCATCAAATGTTTTCCTACTCTCAACCCCGCACAAAATCTATTTGAATTTCAAACTTAAATTGTATATATCTTCTAAAACCAAATGCTGATTTTTGGAATATTTCCTAAGAATGCTTGACACTATCCGCGGAGCGGCTCTATAATTAACTGATTAAGATTTTATAAATACTATTCTCTTCCCAGCTATGAGAGCTGGAGCTTTACAGCACCGCCCGCCTCTTCATAAAATCGATTGAACCGGGTGGGAGACAGGAGGCCTTTTTTATGATGAGAATCGGATTGGACGTGGGTTCTACCACAATCAAATGCGTCGTATTGGACGGCGCGGATACTATTATATATCAATCCTACGAACGACATTTTTCCCAGATCACGCAAAAAATGACAGAGCTTCTTTCGAAAATCCAGAAAGACGTTCTTCATGGTGAAAAAGCGCAGCTCGCCGTATCCGGTTCTGCCGGAATGGGGATCGCCCAGACCTGCAGGCTTCCCTTTGTCCAGGAGGTCTACGCTACCCGCGTCGCCACCTCCAAACTGGCGCCCGATACGGACGTTATCATCGAATTAGGCGGCGAGGACGCGAAGATCCTCTTCCTTTCCGGCGGGCTGGAAGTCCGCATGAACGGCTCCTGCGCGGGAGGTACCGGGGCCTTCATCGACCAGATGGCCACCCTGCTCCATCTTTCTCTGGACGAAATGAACGAAGAGGCAGAACACTATGAAAAGATCTACACCATCGCATCCCGCTGCGGCGTATTCGCTAAATCGGATATACAGCCTCTTCTGAACCAGGGGGCCCGGAAAAGCGACGTCTGCGCCAGTATTTTCGCCGCCGTTGCAAACCAGACCATCGCGGGCCTTGCCCAGGGGCGGCCCATCA
>URRG01000381.1 GCA_900550095.1 uncultured Oscillospiraceae bacterium | reverse complement strand
TATATTGATAAGAGAGGCCAGCACCAGGAATATCACAGGGGTGCGGCTGTCCCCCAAAGCGCGGAGAAGGCTCGCCAGGATATTGTAAAACACCGTGGCCGGAATCCCGGCGAAAATGATGACGATATACCAGTAGGCGTATTCATAGATGTCCGCAGGGGTGTTCATGGCTGTGAGGATCGGACGGCACAGAAGCACCGTTAGAAGGGTGAGAACTGCCGAAAAGCCCGCCGCCATCCAGATGATATTCCCCACGAAGCGCCTGAGGTCGTCAAAATGCCTGGCCCCGAACCGCTGGGCAACCGGTATGGAAAAGCCCGCGCAGGCCCCGATGCAGAAGCCCACGATCATATAGTTGACGGAGCCGGTGGAACCCACTCCCGCCAGAGCTTCCTTCCCCAGGTAGCGGCCTACGATGATGGTATCCACCATGGAGTAAAACTGCTGGAACAGATTCCCAAAAATCAGGGGAATGGTGAATTTCAGAATCAGCCTGGCCGGAGAACCGGCCGTCATATCCTTTGTCATGCTCTGCCATCCTTTCTTTTCCGCCGCCTCCGCAGCCGGGCGGCGGCTCCCCGAATCTTTTTCAGAAAAAGATATTCCGGGCTGAGGGCCCCGGTACGCGCCCTCCCTCAAGGCGTTTTCCCGTGTCTTTACTCCCGTGATCCGCATTCCCGTATCCTCGTATCCCTCCGGTCAAGAGGGGATTCCATGAAACGGCAAACGGCAAACTACAAATCGCAAACAGCACGAGCTGCACAGACCGTACAGACCGCGCGGGCCGCAGGGAGCCTCCCGCTCAGAAGCGGCGGGGGGAGGGGAGGCGCTCTGTTTTCCCCGTATCCGCCGAGGGTAGAATAGCACAAACGGCCGCTGAATTCCACATTTCCGGGCCAGTTTGCCGTCGCTTTTCCGAATTCCGTCGCTAAAGCAGGAAAATTCCTCCTATGACCAATATTTTTAGGGGGTTTGACCATGCGCAGAAGGATTTTCTCTTGATTTCCCTCCGCCGCTTTGCTATGCTTTTTACTAGGGAAAGCCGGCCTGCGGCCAAAGAGGGCCGGAACCCGAAACTGCTTATTGGAGGCTGCAAGAACATGGAAAAACGGGAGACCTTTTCATCCCGGCTGGGATTCATCCTGATCTCCGCCGGATGCGCGGTAGGCCTGGGGAACGTGTGGCGTTTCCCTTATATCACGGGCCAATACGGGGGCGCGGCCTTCGTGCTCCTTTACCTTTTGTTCCTGGTCGTTCTGGGGATGCCCATCATGGTGATGGAGTTTTCCGTGGGACGGGCCAGCCGGAAATCCGCGGCCAGAAGCTTCCACGTGCTGGAGCCCAAGGGCTCCAAGTGGCACCTGGCCAGCTATGCCGCCATGGTGGGAAACTATCTTCTGATGATGTTTTACACTACCGTGGGCGGCTGGATGATCGCCTACCTGTTCAAATGCGCCCGGGGGGAATTCCACGGCGCCGATGAAGCCAGGGTAAACGACATCTTTTCCAATATGCTGGGCCAGCCCGGCGCCATGACCTTCTGGATGGTCCTGACCGTGCTTCTGAGCTTTTTCATCTGCAGCCTGGGCCTGCAGAAGGGCGTGGAGCGCATCACCAAGGTGATGATGGCCTTTCTCTTCGTAATCCTGGCCGTGCTCTGTGTGCGGAGCGTCACCCTGCCCGGCGCCATGGAAGGCCTGGAATTCTATCTCGTTCCCGATTTCGGCAAAATGGCGGAAAACGGGATCGGCGAAGCCGTATTCGCCGCTATGGGGCAGGCCTTCTTTACCCTGAGCCTCGGCATCGGCGCCATGGCTATTTTCGGCAGCCACATTGGCCGGGAGCACACCCTTACAGGCGAAACCATCCATATCTGCACACTGGACACTCTGGTGGCCCTGCTTTCGGGCCTGATCATCTTCCCGGCCTGCTTTGCCTCCGGCGTAAACCCGGGCGAAGGCGTGGGGCTTATCTTCAAAACGCTGCCTCATGTATTCAATCAGATGCCCGGCGGGCCCGTGTGGGCCTCCGTCTGGGGCGGGCTCTTCTTCCTTTTCATGAGCTTCGCGGCCCTTTCCACCATTATCGCCGTGTTTGAGAACATCCTCTCCTTTGCAATGGATCTCTGGGGCTGGAGCCGCCGGAAATCCATCCTGATAAACGGAGCGCTGATCCTCGTGCTCTCCATGCCCTGCGTTCTGGGCTTCAATCTCTGGAGCGGCTTCGCGCCGCTGGGGGCGGGTTCCACCATACAGGATCTGGAGGATTTCCTCGTCAGCAACAATCTCCTCCCCCTGGGGAGCCTGGTGTATCTGCTCTTCTGCACGAGCCGCTACGGCTGGGGCTGGAAGAACTTCGTGAAAGAGGCCGACGCGGGAGAGGGCCCGAAATTTCCCAAATGGTCCCGCATATATGTGAGCTTCGTCCTGCCTGTGATCGTGGTCTTTATCTTCATCATGGGATATATCCAGAAATTCGCCGGCTGAGCCCGGCCTTAAAAAGTCCAGGGCACCGGAACGGTGTGTTGCTGTATTGCTGTGCCGCCGGGCCGCCGTGCTGCTGTACTGCTGTACTGCTGTGTTGCCGCAACGCCGGTATACCGGCATACCAGCGGGACGGCTGGATGACTGGACGGCGGGCCGGTATGACGGAATACCGGAGCACTCAAATGACAGGATGCCGAAAGCCCCGGAAGCGCCGCCCTTTCCGGAGCCTCTGAACATTCTGGCCCCCGCTGCTCGCCGGGCAGCTCCGGCAGAACAGGCAAGAGACGATAAGAAGCGATAAATGACGGTACGAAACGGGAGACGCCCTTCCCGAGCCTTTTGCTATCCCGGCCCGGAGACGTCATGGACGCTGCA
>URRG01000380.1 GCA_900550095.1 uncultured Oscillospiraceae bacterium | reverse complement strand
CCAGCGCCCACCAGAACTGCCTGGCCGCCGCGGCCCGGCTGGGGCATGTGTACCCTGTGGATTCCTGCAGCCTTTCCACAGGAACGGGCCTGCTGGTCATCCATGCGGCGGAAATGATCGAGGCGGGGGCGGAAGCCCCTGCGGTTCAGAAGGAGCTCCAGGCGCTTTCTCAAAAGGTCAGCGCCAGTTTTGTTCTGGACACGCTGGAATTTATGCGGGCCGGCGGCCGGTGTTCGGCTGTGGCGGCCTTTGGGGCCAATCTCCTGCATTTGAAGCCCTCCATTTTGGTGCAGAACGAAAAGAACGGCGCTATGTGCGTGGGTAAAAAATACAGAGGTTCCATGGAAAAGGTTCTGGAGGAGTATGTCCGCCGCGAATTGGAAGGGCGGACGGATCTCGTTTTGGACAGGCTTTTCATCACCCATTCCGGCTGCCCCGACGCACATATTCAGCTTGTGAAAAAACTGGCGGCGGAGCTCCAGCCCTTTAAGGAAACCTTTGTGACGCAGGCCAGCTGCACCATTTCCTGCCACTGCGGGCCTGGGACCCTTGGCGTGCTGTTCCTGACAAAATAAGCGGGAGCCGCACCCGGGAAAGGCCCCGTTTTGGCTCCACAGGGGCCCGACGGCTCCTATGGAAGTCTAAGATGGGGCGTGTTCCGTTAATACCCGCCGCGCTGCTTTGCCGCTATGGGCTTTGCAGGCCCGGCTTTGGCGCGTCCTGGGCGCGGAGGCCGGGAAGCGGATTGCTGAGACGCCGAGAAACTGAGACGCCGGGAAACCGGGAAGGCGGCGAGGCGCGCGGTACCGCGCCGGTATATCTTCTGGTATGCAGGTATCAGGTATACATTATACATACGGGTATGCGGGGAGATTGGTCGTGCAGGTATACGGACGTGACTCAATGCGGCTTCACAGGTGCACGATTGCATGGTTGCATGGTTGCACGGCTGCGCAGGCACGAGGAGGATATGGGCGCGGAAATGCGCGAAAGGCCGGATACGGGGGCTGCGGGGAGAGGGCCATTTTCTCACCGGCACTTGATACCGGAGAGGAAAAGGCATACAATAGGCATGTGCGGAGGCTTCCTTTTCCATAAGGGGGGGAGCGTCCCGAATATGTATCGCAGGCATCCGCAGGGAGGGTTCCTCCTTTTCGGATGGAAGGAGGCGAAGTGCCGAATGGAACTGAACAGGCAGACGATGAAGAAAATCATGCTGCTGATTACCTTCACAGTAGGGCTCTTGGTTGGCCTGCAGCATGTGGATATCCTGATCTCCATTTTTTGGACGGTCATGGGTATGCTCCAGCCTCTTTTGGCGGGCATCTGCATTGCGTATATCCTGAATGTGCCCATGCGGGCGATAGAAAATGCGCTTTTCGTAAGGCTTCCGGGCCCAAAAGGAAGAGAGAATAAGATCATTCGCATGATCCGACGGCCTGCTTCCCTGCTGCTGGCGATCCTCGTGGTGATCGGCATACTGCTCATCGCCGTGTTTATCATAGGGCCCGAGCTGGGGCGTACGCTGGGGAATTTGATGCAGAGCATCCCGGTGTTTTTCCAGGAGACGCAGAAATGGGCGGAGGAAATGCTGAAGAAGTATCCCGATATCGTCAAGCAGATCAGCGAGATCAAGATCGACTGGTCGGCGTTTATCCAGCAGGCGGTGGAGTTTGTGAAGAACGGCGCGGGCGGGGTGGTAAATTCCACCATCGGGTTTGCGGGTTCCGTGGCCAACGGCGTGATGAATACGGTGTTCTCCTTCATTTTCGCCATGTATATGCTGCTGCAGAAGGAGAAGCTCTGCGGCCAGGGACGCAGGGTGTTTTACGCGTGGCTGCCGGAAAAGGCGGCGGATTCCATTATGTCTGTCCTCACCCTGTCGAACCGTGTGTTTTCCCGGTTTATTTCCGGCCAGTGTCTGGAAGCGTTCATTTTGGGCTCCATGTTTTTTGTGACCCTCTCCATATTCCAGTTCCCCTATGCGCTGATGATCAGCGTAATGGTCATGTTCCTCGCCCTGATCCCCATTGTGGGAGCTTTTATCGCCTGTGTGCTGGGGGCGCTCCTGATCCTGACGGTGAACCCTATGCAGGCGGTCATATTTGTGATTCTGTTCCAGGTGCTGCAGCAGATCGAAGGGAACTTCATCTATCCTCACGTGATGGGGACGTCTATCGGACTGCCCCCCCTTTGGGTGCTGTTTGCCGTTACGGTGGGCGGCGCGGCCATGGGGATTTTCGGTATGCTGCTGTTTATCCCGGCCTGTTCGGTGTTCCACGCGCTCATGAAGGAAGCTATCCAGAGACGCCTGCGGGAGAAGGATATCCCCAAGGAAAAATGGGAAAATCCCTCCTCCTGACGTATACGGATGTGCCTCTGCGATAGATATTCCAACTGAATGGATGCGGGGCTTCCGGCGGTGTTTCTCAGGGAGGCCGTGGGGCGGCGCGGTCTGCGGCCTGCGGGCATGGCCGTATGGACTGGAGAACCGGGCGGCTGGAGAGCCGTTCAGAGGGACTCTGGGGATCCCCGGTTGGGATCCGCGCTCCGTCCGCCGCCGAGATGCGGAGAAGCCGGGATTTGCACGGATTTCGGCGGCGTTCCATGGAGAAGAAAAGATCTGCTGTGGAAATTAGGAGATAAGGCTGAAAACAAAGCGGCGCTGCCGGTTGTGCCGCCGCTTTGTTTAGCTTTTCCGGAGAAGCAAAGGGAACGGACGAAAATTTCTTCAAAAAAGGTTGACAAACATTTCTTTTTCCCGTATAATGATTACTGTTGACTCCGTCACACAAAGTCAAAAAAGTTACGCTGGTGTAGCTCAGTTGGTAGAGCAGCTGATTTGTAATCAGCAGGTCGGGGGT
>URRG01000379.1 GCA_900550095.1 uncultured Oscillospiraceae bacterium | reverse complement strand
CTCAGATCACAGTGGTTTCTCTGGTTTCTTCTCTTCTTTCCTCTGTGTTCGTGGCCTTCTCCATTTTTGGATAAGATAAATATTTAGCGATTTAAAACAACTCCCCGGCAATACCGGGGAGTTGTTTTCTATATCCGGTGAGAAATATCCAGAATTCAGCCTATGTCACTATCTTTGCTTGACAGCCGCTTTTCTCTGGTATACAGTATACGTGCAGCTCTGCAGCACCCGGATGGCCGGGTCTGCAGATGTGTTATGGCAATATAAAAGAATGAAGAAAAGAGGAACGGTCATGAAAGAACCTGTTACCGCTATCATTGTGGGGGCTGGCCACAGAGCTCTTCTGTATGCCAGTTACGCCCTGGAACATCCGGATGAACTGCGCATTCTGGGTGTGGCGGATCCAGATCCTATCCGCCGCAGGCACACGGCCTCCATTTTTGGCTTTGGGGAAGATTTCTGCTTTGAAAGTGCTGAGGCCTTGGCAGAAAACCCCCGTCTGGCCGACGCAGTCATTAACGGCACTATGGACAGCCAGCATGTAAAGACCTCCATTCCCCTCCTCCGCCGGGGATATCATATGCTTTTGGAAAAACCTTTTGCAGTCAATGAAGAAGAGATGCGTCTTCTTCTGGAAACAGCTAGGGAAACCGACCGCAAAGTCATGATCTGCCATGTGCTGCGGTATGCTCCCTTTTATGCGGATATCAAGCGGCGTCTTCTCAACGGCGAGATCGGGGATATCATCAATCTGCAGCTTACCGAGCATGTAAGCTACCATCATCTGGCGGTCTCCTATATCCGGGGGAAATGGGGCAATGAAGAGGCCTGCGGGGCCCCCATGCTCCTTGCTAAATGCTGCCACGATATCGACCTGATCATGTGGCTGAAAAGCGGCATCGCTCCAAAACAGGTAGCCAGTTTCGGGAGCGACTTCCAGTTTTCTCCTGAAAAAAAGCCCAAAGGAGCCGGCAAGCGCTGCCTTACAGACTGCGCTATCGAAGATAGCTGCCTCTATTCCGCCAAAAAGCATTATATCGATCACCCAGACCGCTGGAGCTTCTATGTATGGGATTGCCTGGAACATCTGGAGCATCCCACCATCGAGGACAAAATCCAATCTCTGAAAACAGACAATATCCACGGACGCTGCGTATGGGACTGCAACCACACCGTGGTGGATCATCAGTCCGTCCTGCTGAATTTTGAAGACGGCTGCACCGCCACGCTGAATATGATCGGCGGCGCCTCTAAAGCAGAGCGCAACATCCACATTATGGGAACAAAGGGCGAGATCAAGGGCGTATTTGACGATTCGGTTTATACTGTCCGCACCATCGACACCCCCTCAGAGACCGGATACCGGGAGGAAAGAGTAGATCTGGGTATCGGCGGCGACAAAAGCGGCATGACGGGAAGCCACGGCGGCGGCGATCTTCTTCTGGTAGAGGATTTCGTGCGGGTGCTCAGAGGAGAGGAGCCTTCCATATCCTGCACGGGCATCCAGGATTCCATGCTGGGCCACTTGGCCGTGTTCCGCGCGGAAGAAGCCCGGAAGACGGGTTCCGTGCGCTCCATGGAAGCTGGCTGGTAAACGTACTTTGGCAATTATTTTAGGCTATCCGGTTCATTTTATCCCATTTTCTTCATAGAATATAGATGGCAATCAGAAGAATACCTATTGGAAGAGGATAGCCTGCGTGGGGCGAGGGGCTCTGCTCAACCCGATGGCCGTCTTTTTCGCCGTTTCAGAAAGGAAGGGATGCTCTTGGCTTCCGTCTTACATTACCTTGTGCAATCCAACGTTCCCCGCGCCGTCTCGTATTACGATTCCAATTTCGGCCCTCTGGCTGATACGGTCCTTCTTCGGGGATATTCCCATGAAGAGCTGGATTCCATCTTCGGCGCCGTTTGCCGGCGGGCGCAGGCTCTGGACGCTTCCGCAGAGGTCATCCACCACTGCCTGGACGCCTCCATCCAGGGCGTTATCCTGCCGGAACACTCCACAGGCGCTTTCGGTATGGATATATGCGACTGCAATCCCCAGGAACTGAACCGGCTGGGGGAGCTGGAACCCGGCGCTCTCGCCTCCTGGGAGCAGCATATGGAAAAAGCCCGCGAGATCCTCATCCGGGCCCGCAGCTTCCACGACGAGCAGGAAACCATCTACATCCGGCACATGGATTTCGAAGCCGCCGACCGGCTGACGGAGGAGACGGTCCGCAGCCTGCTGGGAGAGAAGCAGTGCGCCGGGCAGGGCCGCGGCGTCCACCGCTTTTTCGGGGCGGCATCCATCCTCGGAAGCATATGCTATATCCCCGAGCTGACCGAAGGCCTTTCCCGGCGATGCTTCATCAAGGGAAGGCCGGGGACGGGCAAATCCACTTTCCTGAAAAAGATCGCCAAGGCCGCCCAGGAACGCGGCTTTGAGACGGAAATCTACCACTGCTCGCTGGATCCCAACAGCCTGGATATGGTCATTGTCCGGGAGCTGGGATTCTGCGTGTTCGACAGCACGGCTCCCCATGAATATTTTCCTTCCCGGCAGGGGGACGAAATCATCGATATCTACAGGGCCTGCGTCGCTCCCGGCACGGATGAAGCCTATAAAAGGGAGCTGGATGAGCTGAACGCCCGCTATAAAACGCTGGTTAAGGAGGCTACCGGCCATCTGAAAGAGGCAAAGGAAGCCGCCGGCCGTTTCTATGCAAAGCTCCCTCCTCTGGACGAAGACGCCGTTCAGAGGGCTGCGGAGACCGTCCTGAGCCGTCTTTTCCCAGAAAAAGAACCGCAGGCGTAAATCCGAAGAAGCGAAGAGATATTGGGAAAGCCTCCGCAAAAGGCCCGCGCTCTTTTACAGAGCGCGGG
>URRG01000378.1 GCA_900550095.1 uncultured Oscillospiraceae bacterium | reverse complement strand
CCAGAACGAGCTGCCCCTGGAGGGGGCCAAGGCCCTGGTGGAGCACGGCTGCTTCGCCGTGGCCGAGGGCGCCAACATGCCCTCCACCCCCGAGGCGGTGGCCTGGTTCCAGGAGCACGGCGTCCTCTTCGCCCCCGGCAAGGCCAGCAACGCGGGCGGCGTAGCTACCTCCGCTCTGGAGATGAGCCAGAACAGCATGCGGCTTTCCTGGACCTTCGAAGAAGTGGACGAAAAGCTTCAGGGCATCATGAACAATATCTTCAATCAGGCTGCCGACGCGGCAGAAAAATACGGCTTCGGCAACAATTACGTGGCAGGCGCCAATATCGCGGGCTTCGTAAAAGTGGCGGATACTATGCTGGCGGAAGGCGTATTCTGATTTTTTCCGCAGTTTATGGAAACAGCCGGGCAATGCCCGGCTGTTTTTGTATTCTTTGCTCTTTAATTATATAAAAATTACATCTTTATGTTTATTATTTTTATAGAATCTATTTACCTTTTATGTTTTTCGTGGTATTCTGGTCTTGAAAATACAGCCCATGGCTGCTGCGAAACGGATGTGAGTCCCCATGCAGAGATTCCTCTTGCAGGCTATGTTTGAGAAGCACATAACTAAAGGAGGCGTATAGCTGCCATGGGTTTATCCAAGAACAAATTGCGGAAAATCCTGTCCCTTATCCTTGCCTGTTCTCTGTTCCTTTCCCTGAATTGCGTCCATGCGCATGAAATCTACTACCGGGGCAATCCGCCCCAGGGGATCAACCTCACTACCCACGCAAGGAAGGACGGCAAAGCATATTTGAAAATCAGCGGCGACTATTTGAGCAGCGCCTACGATCCCTTTTATGCCGGCGTCATCCGGGCGTGGCCTTCCAAATCTTCCAGAGTGATATGCGTGGATAACTCCACCTACGATTCCACGGTGGACATGACCGCGACAAGCACTTCCTATTGGATCAAATATTACGGCAATGAAAGCAAATCCCGTTTGCATCTGGGCCACTGCATTTCCACCACCTCGGACGGCGTCAAGCTGGAAACCGCCGAAGACGCCTATAACTCTTCCCGCCGCATCCGGTATACGGGGCTTATGCTCACTCCCTTTATGGACTGTTACTCTAACGATACAAATATAAAAGCCACCATGGTGCACGAGCTGGGCCACGCCATGGGACTGGGCCATTCCGACGATCCGTCGTATTACCCGACTACAGCCCGGTCCATTATGCAGAGGGCGCCCTCCAGTTCCTACTGGGAGCCGCAGGCCCACGATATCAGCGATTTGGAGAAAAAATACTAAGGAGGGAAGCCATATGCTGAAGAAAGCCTGTATACTCTGCCTCTGCGCAGTATTTTCCTGCGCGATTTGCCTGTCCTCCTGCTCTTCCCCAGAACAGGCTGAAGCCGACGTCCTGTCGGCGGAAGAAATCGCGGCCCTGCGGGAGGAATATCCTGTCTATACAAACGCTCCTCACAATTCCGTGCGCGCCGATGTTCCCTTTAAAACTATACTCACCTGGTTCTCTACCGCAACATTAGTAGAAATCACCAGCCCTCCCCAGTACTATTCCGTCTCTCTTTCCGGCACGCTGCCGGAGCAGCTGGAAGAAAAATGGGAGGACATGGATCTTGTCAACCGAGCTAATTTTTATGAATACGAGGCCGTAGTTCTGGAGGACGCGGCCGGCATCCTCCAGCCGGGAGATGTGATCACTCTTTCGGATACTATGGAAATGAAGGAATGCACTCCTGAACTGAAAGTGGGGCAGAAGCTCCTGACGCTCCTCGATAAGGCGGCAAGTGAAAAACCAAACCGGTATGTATTTGACCGGGAAGGGGCCTATTACGTGACAGAGGACGATTACATTCTCTCTGTCTTCGAGGAAGAGAAAGACGCCCAGTATACCGGCTGGAAGGCGGATGCTTTTTTAGATGAACTGCGGCGGATAGATCAATTCGGCACGGGGCTCAGCTCTGAACCGTAAAGGATAAAAAATGGAATCCCCTCGGGCAGGAGAAAAGGCGCGGAGAAATACTCCGCGCCTTTTGCCTTTTCTATCCTGTACCGTTTTCCTGAAAGCTGCAGCGCTCATAAATCGTTCTTGGAAACGTTTCAAAAAGAACTTTGAAACAAGAAGGAACCGGGACTTGCCGCCTTTCCATATTGTGTTTAAAATGAAGGCTTCTGGCAACAGTCTCCAAATATTCCTGAAACTGCGCCATACGATCACCGCCCTATAAAACCGCAGCCTTCACAGTTCACAAAGAGCCTCCAGAGAAAAACGCAGCGCCGCAGGGAAGGACGCTTTTCCCCAACCCCTCTCGTCATACTTCCCGGTATCCGCCAGAGTATCCGCTGTGAACAAAAGCTGCCCAAATTCCGCGCCTCTGAACAAAGCGCAGGCAGCCATAGCGGCGCACTCCATTTCCACCGTGTCGCAGCCTTCTTCTTTTCTGTACTTCACCATAGCGGGCGTTTCCCTGTAGATACCATCCGTAGTCCAGGTCTTGCAGAAACGAAAAGGAACGCCTTCTTTCGTCAACGCCTTTTCAAGAGCGGAAACTCCCGCCTCCGGGATTTTGACCCATCTGGCAGCAGGCAGATAGTGGTAGGAGATCCCCTCATCCCGCAGGGCATGAGTAGGAATCAAGAAAGTGTTCTCCTCCCATCCGCGCAGGTCGCCGCAGCAGCCTGCAGCTATAATCTTTTTTACACCGCGCCCGATCAGATGATCTAAGAATTCCGCAGCTGCCGCCGCCCCCAGAGGGGCCTGGCAAAAGCAGAGCTCTTTCCCATTATACACAGTTTTATAGATTGAATATGTTTTTGTGATTGTCTCAAAATTGCCGATCAACTCGCATTTCTCTTCCT
>URRG01000377.1 GCA_900550095.1 uncultured Oscillospiraceae bacterium | reverse complement strand
ACCAGGCCGGCGATGTCCACAAATTCAATAGTGGCGGGGGTGAATTTTTCCGGATGATACATTTCAGCCAGCTTGTCCAGCCGTTTGTCGGGCACGGCCACCACGCCCACATTGGGTTCAATGGTGCAGAAGGGGTAGTTGGCAGATTGGGCCCCCGCGTTTGTAATAGCGTTGAAAAGGGTGCTCTTGCCCACGTTGGGCAGGCCCACGATTCCCAGTTTCATAGGCGATGATCAACTCTTTCATTATAAAATTAAAAATATGGAACATAGGATGCCGTCCCGGCTTCCGGTGTCATGGGCGTCCCGGTATCCCAGCGTCCCGGCAGGATAAACGCCCTCGGGCAGGGAGTGAAAATCCAGCCCTGTTCTGCGGCTTTTCCTTTACACAGTATACATAGCTTTCCTGGGAAATACAAGAGCAGGAATGCTTCGGCAGAGGTGCGCCCTCAATGCCTTTCTTCCATATTATCGTAGGTTTCGCAGAACCGGGCGGCGAAGGCCGGCTCTTCCCCGGCGGCATACAAATGAGCTGTATCCCCAAAGGACTGGCACCGGAAAAAGACCTCCCCCTCTTCCCGCTCTTCCGTATACAGGGTGGTGACGGAGGAGGGCGCCGCGCAGAAACCGTGCCAGAGAGAAAGGGGCGAGATCCCCAGAATATGAGAAAGCATCACGCACATAACGCCGAAATGGCAGAAAACCACAATGGTATCCCGGTTTCCGCCCTTTGTGCGGTAGCGGTTCTTATACCGCTCATAGCCGTGCTTTTTCAAAATGGAGTCGATCCCTTCGGCCGCTTCCCGGTAGTATTCCCCGATCCGGCCAGAGCGCATCAGGGGCGTGTCTTTCCATCTATCCTTATGGAAAAAATCGGGGGTTTCCGTCCAGTAGGCGGGCATAAGATCCCAGGGAATGTGAAGCTTTTCCCCTGTTTCCGGGTCGGTGACGGGGTGGGTGAATTCCTGCAGGAAATCAAAGATTTCCGCTTCACGTCCCATTTTCTGAAGAGTCAGGGAAGCCGTATCCCTCGCCCGGCCCAGAGGGGAACAGTAAAAGGCTTTGATATCCATGGAGGAAAGGCGGCGGGATAGGAGCTCCGCCTCCTTCCAGCCCTTTTCCGTAAGGGAGTCGATAGTATAATCGGGGTCCGCGTGGCGGACAAATATAAGGCGCATGGATGATTTCCTCCTTTCAAGGTTTCGGAATGAGCTCTGCGGAACCATATAAAAATGGATCGATATGGTCTGCGGCATTTGGGACTGGCGAGCCGGCAGCTCTTGGATGCTAAGCCCGCAAAGGCTGTGAGGCTTTATGAGGCTTTATTGCAGGCTTGTGTTTTGGGGCACGTCCCGCATGGAAAGGCCGATGCGCTTGCCGTTGTTTTCCACGGAAAGCACTTTTACCCGGACCACATCCCCCACATGGAGGACCTCTCCCGGATGGCGGATGAATTTTTTGCAGATCTGAGAAATATGCACCAGCCCATCCTGATGGACGCCGATATCCACAAAAGCCCCGAAATCCGTCACATTCCGTACAGTGCCGGAAAGCTCCATTCCCACCTTCAGGTCGTCGGCGGAGAGAACGTCCGACCGGAGAAGCACCGGGGGCAGCTCGTCCCGGGGATCACGGCCGGGCTTCAGGAGCTCAGAGACGATATCCTTAAGGGTGGGAACACCTGTGCCCAGCTCCTGGGCGGCCTTTTCCTCCCCGAAGGCCGAGAGGCGCTCCGGCAGGCCGGAAATGCGGTTTTCCCGCAGCTCCTCCGCCGAATAGCCGCATAGTTTCAGAAGACCTTTTGCGGCGCTGTAGCTTTCCGGATGAACGGCGGTGTGATCCAGCATCTCAGCGCTTTCCGGCACCCTGAGGAAGCCTGCGCACTGCTCAAAAGCCTTGGGCCCCAGCTTTGGCACCTTTTTCAGCTCCGCACGGCTTTTAAAGGCCCCGTTTTCCTCCCGGTATGCCACGATATTTTTGGAAACAGCCTGGGAAAGGCCGGAGACCTTTTCCAGAAGGCTGGGGGAAGCGGTATTCAAATCCACTCCCACGGAGTTTACACAGTCCTCCACTACGCCGGAAAGCGCCTCGTTCAGCCGCTTCTGAGGCATATCGTGCTGATATTGGCCGACGCCGATGGCCTTGGGGTCGATCTTCACCAGCTCTGCCAGAGGATCCTGCAGGCGGCGGGCGATGGAAACGGCGCTGCGCAGGGTCAGGTCAAACTGGGGGAATTCCTTGGCCGCCAGGGGGCTGGCACTGTAGACGGAGGCCCCGGCCTCGCTGACCATGGCGTAGGCGGGCAGAGGAGATACGCCTTCCTCCTTCAGCCCTGCGATGACCCCGGCGGCGAACTGCTCCGTTTCCCGGGAGGCGGTCCCGTTCCCGATGGCGATGATCTGCACCTTGTATTTGCGGATAAGTCCGCTCAAAAATTCCTTGGCTTCTTCTACCTTACGGCCCGAATGGGTGGGGTAAATGACGCCTGTATCCATAACACGCCCTGTTTCGTCCACTACCGCTACCTTGCAGCCTGTGCGATAGCCGGGGTCCAGCCCCAGAGCGGTTTTCCCTTTCACGGGGGGCTGCATGAGAAGCTGGCGGAGATTCACGCTGAATACCTTGATGGCTGCTTCAGAGGCATTTTCCGTCAGAGAGGCGCGGATTTCCCGCTCAAGAGAGGGAAAGATAAGCCTGTCGTAGCTGTCTTCCGCCGCTTGGCGCACAGCCTCGCTGCAGGCGTTCTCCTCACAGGGCTGTTTTACAGAGGCGGAATACACGATGGAAAGGGCCTTTTCCCTGTCGAATTCCACAGAGACCTTTAAAGCTTCTTCCTTTTCGCCCCGGTTGACGGCCAGGATCCTGTGGCCCGCTATAGT
>URRG01000376.1 GCA_900550095.1 uncultured Oscillospiraceae bacterium | reverse complement strand
CCGAAAGGTTTTCTATATGCCGGAGAAAGTTCAGCGGCACACATTTGCCGATGCGCCGCGCTTTTTCCCTTCCCTTTTCATTGCAGCACCCATTCTTCTGGTCTATACAGCCGCAGCGGAACGTTTTTCACAGAAAATGATCTGCATGGGCTTCAAAAAAGGCCCTGTGGCCGAGATTCCCTCTGCTTTCAAACCGGCGGGAGGGTCGGAATCGGCTATTCAAAACCTTTCGCGCAAAAACAAACACTTGTTTTTCATCAATTCCGGACATATGCGGCAGACGAGAAAAAGCGGCTTTCCCCATCGAAGGAGAAAAGCCGCTTTTCCTAATAATGCTTCTTTATCCTGCCGCGTTCTGCTTATTCAGGTCGTTTCTTTCCGTCTGCAGAAATACAGGACGCCGCCGCACAGGGCCGCCAAAACCGCGCCCACGGCTATCCAAAGAGGACTGGACGTCTGGCCTGGTATAAACAAACGGCATGCGGTAAAATAATACCTATCTGTATTTACTTCTCTGTTTGCCCTTCCGGCAGGCAGAGGGACTCTTTTTCCTCCGGAAGATCCGCCGGTTCCGTTTCGGGAGGAGATATCACCGGAAATACAATTTCCACCGTGAAAACATCCTCCTGCGTTACCACAGAAAAGACGCCGCCGCAGGCCTCCGTGAAGCTTTTCGCTATAGAAAGCCCCAAACCGCTCCCCTCTGAGCTCCGGTTCGTATCCCCGCGGAAAAAGCGTTCTGTGAAATCTGTCCCTTCCGGCAGCTCTTCACTGGATATGTTACGGATTTTCAGCAGCGCCGAAGCCCCCTCCTGCCGTAAGGCGATCCGGATTCTGGAGCCTTCCAGCGAATACTGCAGGGCGTTTTGCAGGAGATTCTGCAGGACCCTGTATAAGCGGGCCCCGTCGCTCCGGATCCAAACGGGCGTTTCAGGAAAAGCCGTGCGGATAGCAAAGCCCGCTTCATCGATCCGGTCCTCCATATCGGCCAGCGTCTGCCTGAGAAGCCTCGCAAAATCCAGGGTTTCCACATTCAGCTTCATATTCCCCGACGTGGCCTTGCTCATATCGAATACATCTTCCACCATAGAACGAAGCCTCTGAGACTTTTCGTCCAGTACATGGATATATTCCTTTACATGTTCCGGAAGGCTTTCTTCTTCCTTTAAGAGCTCTACGTATCCGATAATAGATGTAAGAGGCGTACGGATATCGTGGGACACATTGGTAATAAGGTCGATCTTCATCCGTTCGTTTTTGATTTTTGCCTCCACCGCCTCTATCTCTTTCTGAAGCGCTGTTTCCAAGCCCTTGCGGATACTCTGAAGCTCTCTGAGAGCTTCCTCATACTGGAAGCCCGCAGGGATCTCATCCGGCACATTCTCATATTTTCCATTATACACATCGGAGACCGCCTGCAGCAAAACCCGCAGATCGTCCGCCATCCGGAATTTCCTTCTCTCAAAAAATGCCAGAATTGCGATCTCGCACAGAATCCATACCACAATCCACAAGGAATATGCCGGAGAATATATATACGGCGGAATAAGCGCTGCAAAAAACCAAAACAGTATGCTGCTAAGAACCACGCTCCCCGCCGCCAGCCAGCTGTTGCTTATGAGCCTCTTCTGGGCGGGAAGACTGTTCTGAAAACGGGCTATCTGCAGAGCTGCCCTGTGTATACAGGTATTGCGGAAAAACTCTTTTCTGTTAAACCACAGATCGCAGTAAAGGAAATACAGAAACCATATGAGGAAATATGCTGCTGCAGGAGCCAAAGGAGAAGCAAGAAAAATTCCCAGAGAGACGCCCGCCAGCAATTTTATCAGGAGCGGTACATGGCTGAGGCCGGAAGCGATCTTCCGATCCGCCGCAGCCTTCTCTTTTCTCCGCAGGATATACAGAACAAAGAACAGGAGCGCCGCAGGAAGAAACGCCGCACCCCCTATGAAAATTTTTTGTGCCTCCTGAAACACGGTATATCCGCTATAGATCAGAGACTCGCCATAATACCCATAAAAGCCGGATATCTGCGGTTCCTCTTTTACCGCAATGACAACGGATATGCTTTTCAGCGCATCTTTATACCGGGCATCGTTTTCCCAATAGGTTTCCCCAAAGCCGGGAACAAACCAGCCGCCGGAAGCGCCGAGCTCCTGTTCATTCCCTTTCCAAAATGCCCTGGTTTCCTTTCCGTCAAACGTCAGGAGATACGAGTACCCCTCTTCCAGATCCTTCGGCGCGGCGGGAACCGAACCGGAAAAGGTGTTGATCACCTGATTTTCTCCCCGTTTCACGGCAATCTTCAGATTATAGCCGGAATCCGCCGCTGTAATGGCGGTTTCTTCCGCATAACCTTCCTCCAACTGTTCCTGTAACACAGTATTCAAAACCCCGGATAAATCCGAATGGAAGCGGTTGGTCGTCTGCCATTCTCCCGCCGGCCCTACAGAGAAAGGATCTCCGGAACGTATGTTGTACCCGACCATGTTGCAGCTTGAAACAACCATAACAACAGCGGCTGCGCTCATATGGACGGCAAGGCAAAAGAACAGAAAACTAAGCGCCGGATGCGACTTTTTCCATTTTATAGCCAATTCCCCACACCACCTTTACATATTCCGGCTCTTTGGGATTGAGTTCTATTTTCTCACGGATACGGCGTATATGGACCATTACTGTATTCTCAGCCGAATAGGCATTTTCTCCCCAAACTCTGGAAAATATCTCTTCAGCGGGAAAAATGCGCCCTATATTGCGCATGAGCAGATCCATAATTTTCATTTCTGTAGCCGTAAGATGAACAGGCTCCCCGTCGGCCAGAAGCAAATGCTCATCCGGACAGTACGCAAGCCTGCCGTTTACGATCCTCGTTCCCGT
>URRG01000375.1 GCA_900550095.1 uncultured Oscillospiraceae bacterium | reverse complement strand
TCTTTTTTTATATGCCGCAGAAAAGCTCCGTCCAGAGCCATGGGTATCCACTCCTTTTTTCGGGGGCCGGCAGCCCCGAAGCAAAATCCAAACCGCCTGAAGCCCGTTCACATCCCGGGCCCGTTTTCTCCTGTATTATGCACAGAAAGCCTAACCTGCAGCAGCGCTGCTCCAGCCTCTGCAGCCCGCAGTCACAAAAAACGCATAGGAGGCTCCCCTTCGAAGACCTCCCATTCCACCTCGGGGAATCTTTCCCGCAGCAGCGAAGCCAAAGGCTCCAGAACCACCGCCTCGGTGGAATAATGTCCTGCAACCACAAGGGTGATCCCCTTCTCCCGGGCGGCGAGCCATTCATGGTGTTTCGCTTCACCTGTAAGGAATGCCTGGGCATCCTCCGCTTCAGCCATATATTCAGCCCCCGCGCCGCTGCAGAGGGCCACCGTTTTGACGTGCTCTTTCCCGGCCTCCAGTTCCACTGCTTCGCATCCCAGCCTTTCCTTTACATAGTGGCCGAACGCCTCCGGCTCCATAGGAGAGGGAAGCTCCCCTTCCCAGAGAATAAAAGCCCCCGGCAGATACTCTGAAACGCCCCGGATATTTGAAAGAGACAGCCGTTCGGCCAGACAGTAATTCACGCCTAAAGCGGCCATATCCAGATTGGTATGCGCGCATATGGCGGCAATGCCGCTCTTCACAAGGCGATAGGGTACACTTTCCGGCGAAAGCCTTCTGAGAGGAGAAAAAATCACCGGATGATGGCTGACGATAAGCTGCGCCCCTATCTCTTCTGCACGTTTCACAGCCTGAGGAGTGATATCCAGAGAAAGAAGTCCCTTCGATACTTTCTCTCCGCCGCTCCCCACCAAAAGACCGGCATTGTCAAAATCCATAGCTGTAGCAAAGGGAGCCAAGCTGTCTATATAGGAATACACATCCCGCACATATGTCATTTTTCCACACCCTTTCTGCCCTCTTCAATCTTCTTTATCAAAAGAGAGACTATGTTTTCCACTTCGTCGGCTTCCTGCAGCCGGTTCTGACAGCGAAGGCCTATGGCCTGCTTCCGCAGGCTGATCGCTCTCGCCTTCAAGTATTCCCTTCCCGCCATATCCGAGGCGTCGATTCCTCCGATATAGGCCCATCCGGGAAATTTCCGCACCTTCTGAGGAGCATACGCTGCCAGTATCACGCTGTAGGCCCGGCGTTCCTCCAAAACCGCCTCTTCCCGGAGGACAGCGAACCCTTCCTCCGCCAGAAATTCCCGAAGCTCCGCAAAGGACGTCATAGGCTGCAGGATCAGGCGCTTGTTTTCATCCTTCAGCCAGGGGGCTTCTCGGATGATACGGGCGATCAGCTCGCCGCCCATGCCTGCTATGACGATATCATCCGCTTCCTGCGGCCCTATTTCCGCAAGCCCGTCTGAAAGTCTGGTGATGATTCTCCCAGCCTTCCAGCGCGCAATATTCTTTTCTGCCGCGTGGAGTGGCCCGGGCCTTACATCCGATGCGATTCCCCGGGAAATTTTCCCCTGCAGGCTCAGCCATATGGGAAGATACCCGTGATCCGTTCCAATATCCGCCAGGGAAACGCCCTCTCTCACCATAGAGGCGCAGAGCCCCAGCCGTTTTCCCAAGTCAAACAATGGCCTGCTCATACTCCCGTCCCCCCTTTCAAAAAAGAAACCGCCCGGCCAAATGGAGCCGGACGGTTTTCTTCCGTCTTTCTTATTTACCGGCAATATGAGCGTTTAACTTTTCCAGAAGCTCGTTCACATCTACGCCGTGAACCATACAGGCCTGCTCCAGCGTTTCGCCTCTGGAAGCGGGACAGCCCAGGCAATGCATTCCCATTTCAAAGAAATAGGGGGCCGTGGTCTGATCGATCTTGAGAATATCGCCAATCAACGTATCCTTAGTAATAACAGCCATGGTATTGAACCTCCACCTAAAATTCTGGTTACTTGTATTATAATACCCAAAAGATGAATTTGCAATACTGCCGGGGAACTTGCCGTCCGTTTTCGTCATTTTCCTCTGTGCATAGTATTTCAGCAAAATTCCCTGAGGATCCAGAAAAGCCGGCGGCATGCCGGTTGGAAGTTCTGAAGCCCATATTTCTCCGCTCTTGAACGCTATTTTTGCCCGTCCCCTGCGCATGCGGTTTTCGTTTTCTTTTACATTCCGCGTACCGATACAGAACCATACAGAAAAACGCCCCGGATTGCTCCGAGGCGCTGTTTCCTGAAAAGAAATAATAAGGAACTATATCTTATTCTTCTCTCATCTTGGCAAAGCATTCACTGCAATAAACGGGACGGTCCTCACGGGGTTTGAAGGGAACACGAGCTTCCTTGCCGCAAGCAGCGCAGACAGCCGTGAACATTTCACGCTCAGGCTTCGCAGCATTCTTGCGGGCATCGCGGCAGGCCTTGCATCTCTGGGGCTCGTTCACGAAGCCTTTGGAAGCATAAAATTCCTGTTCGCCAGCGGTGAAAACAAATTCAGCGCCACATTCCTTGCAGATGAGAGTCTTGTCTTCGTACATTTGATTTACCTCGCTTTGGATAATAAAATTTTTCGCCCTTTGACGGATTTAAACCGACGCCTTTGAAAATCAACGCTCTAACTTAAGCTATCCGGGCACATATAAAACAAGTAATCACACGGGAAACTACATGGTCTTCTTCAGTTTCGCTCTAATCCTTTGAAGGGCATTATCCACAGCTTTAGGTGAAATGGAAAGAGATTTTGAAATCTGTGCATAGGTTAAACCGTTCAGGTAAAGAGATAAAACCTGAAATTCCAGGGTTGAAAGGGTTTCTTCAATTCTTTTCTTGATCTGCTGGAGATTCTCCCGGTCAATCATCACCGTCTCCGGGTCA
>URRG01000374.1 GCA_900550095.1 uncultured Oscillospiraceae bacterium | reverse complement strand
AAAGCCCGCCCCGGGTACCCGGAAGAGCTTTTCCGGTTTCTCGCCGGGAAGGGGGTTTTCCCCCAGGGCGGCGCTATTGCCGACGTGGGCTCCGGAACGGGGATTTTTTCCAAACAGCTTTTGGAGCACGGCTACCGTGTATTTTCAGTGGAGCCTAACGGCGATATGCGGAGAAAGGCCGAAGAAGCGCTCAGCGCCCTGCCGGGCTTTGCCTCTGTGAACGGGACGGCGGAAAACACTTCTCTCCCCGAAGGGAGCGCGGACGGCGTCGCCGCCGCTCAGGCATTCCACTGGTTCGACCCGGACGCTTTCCGCAGGGAATGCCGGCGGATCCTTAAACCCGGCGGAAACGTCCTTCTCGTTTGGAACCACCGGGACGAAAGCGCGCCCCTGGTGCGGGAAAATGCGGAAATCTTCCGAAAGCACTGCCCGAATTTTACGGGCTTCAGCGGGGGAAACCGGAGCAACCCGGAAAATATACGCCGCTTTTTCGGTGAAAGCCTGCACTGTGAAACCTTTGCAAACGATCTCTTTTTTACCTGGGAGGGCTTTCTGCAGCGGGCCCTTTCCTCTTCCTACGCCCCCGGAGAGGGCGATGAAAGCTATCTCCCCCTGGCGAACGCGCTCAGGGCCCTTTTTGACCGCTATGCCGAAGACGGACGGCTCCGCATGCCCAATTACACCGCCGCCTACTGGGGGAAAGCGGAATAAATCCGCCGCAGGCGGCGCGGCGGCGCGGACCGCACAGGCGGTATAGGGCCCTGCGGCGCAGAATGCCGAAAAAATCATCCGGCAGCTCTATAAAAGGGAGCAGGCATGAACCTGCTCCCTTTTTCTGCGGCAATATATGCGGGCAGGCGGCGCGGCGTCTGTATATCCGCCTGTCCGCCGGGCCCTTTATTCCAGCGCGCTGCGGCAGTGGAGGATCCATTTGGGCCGGTCCAGGGGATCTACGCCCCGGCGGGGAACGGAGGCCCTCGTCTCCGGAGGGCAGGGCCTGTAGCCCTCAAACCGGGAGGAATACAGCCCCCTCCCAGAGGTAAGGGAACGGAAAACCGCGGGATACTCCAGCGAAGAGGCCACAGGGAGCACCGCCTCCAGGGTAAACTGCCCCTCCCGGATAACGGGGGAATCAAACTCGCCCCGCATATCCAGAATCTGCCCCAGTACTTTCCCCAGATATTCCTCCCCGGCAGACATACGCACACGAACAAAGGGTTCCAGCAACTGGGAGCCGCAGTCCGTCAAAGCCCGCAGGGCCGCTATAGGAGTCGCCACAAAGAAATCCAAAGGATGGGTATGCACATGATGGTGCTCCCCGCCCGTGAGGGTCACAAGGGCATCCGTTACCTCCCAGCCAAAAATTCCCTGCTTCAGCGTTTCTTTTACGCTGGTTTCCACATGGTGCTGATAACGGTAGGGGAGCTGCTTTTCCTTGATAATAGAGCGGAATCGAAGGCCCGCCCCGGGCTCCAGCGGCTCCATGGAAAGCTCTACTATAGCCCAGCAGGGCTTTGGCATGGTGTAGACCTCCAGCCCCCTGCCCGGCTTTAAAGGCGTCTCTTTATAAATTACCGTGGGGCTGGAAAAACCGGCCTGCAGGCCGTATCGTTCCGCAAGGAGCTCCTCCAGGATCTCCAGCTGGATGGAGCCGGTGATCTTCACATACATCTCCCGCGTTTCCTGGTTCAGCTCCAGATCCAAAAGAGGATCCTCCTCGGAAAGTTCCCTGAGGGCCGAAAGAAGGGCGGGGCGCTTTTCTTCACTCTCCGGCTGGGCCCGCACCATCAGCAGAGGCGCCGCCAGAGAACACTCCCTGTGAAGGGGAAGCCTGCCGAGGATATCCCCGCTCCGAAAAGAGGAAAGGCCGTACAGGGCACCGATCTCCCCAGCATGCAGTTCTCCCAGATCCTGATACTTTCTCCCGGAAAACCGGCGTATCTGGGTGATTTTTTCCTCCCTGCCCTCTTCAGGACCCGGAACAGGAACGGAAGCCCTGTTTTTCAGAGAGCCGCCGAACAGCCGTACATAGGCTGCCTTACCCATTTCCGGGTCGTGCTCCACTTTGAAGACAATACCGGAAAGTTCCTCCGTCTCTTGAGCGGAAGCATCGGGCAGAAACTGCAGGATCCCATCCAGCAGCTCCCGGATACCCACCCCCAGCTTGGCGGAACCCAGAAGCACGGGGAAGCATTCCCCTTTCCGGCAGGCCTCCCGAAACCGGCTTGAAATTTCCTGCCAGGGGATTTCTTCGCCCGAAAGATACCGTTCCTCTAAATCCGTTTCCTTCTGCGCCATCAGCAGCAGAAGATCCTCCCGAAATGAAGAGGGAGCATCCTCCTCCAGAAGGCAGGCGACCGAGCATTCCTCCGTCTCCTGCCCGGAAGCGTTCTCCAAAAGGAGGGCCGAATCCGTAAGAAGCTCCCGAATCTGCCCCATCACCCGGGTACCGTCCGCCCCCAGACGGTCCAGCTTATTGATAAAAAGAATGGTGGGGATCCGCAGCTTCCGCAGGGATTTCCAAATCAGCTCTGTGTGAGCCTGGATCCCCTCCACAGCGGAAATCACAAGGACAGCTCCGTCCAGGACGCCCAGGGAGCGCTCCACCTCCCCGGCAAAATCCACATGGCCCGGGGTATCCACCAGGCAGACGGGGCTTCCCTCCCATTCCAGAAGGGCGCAGGCCGTCTTCACAGAGATGCCCCGGCGGCGCTCCACCTCCAGCCAGTCGGTAACAGCCGTGCCGGAATCCACGTTCCCCGCTGAGCGGATGCTTCCGCTCAGAAGCATAAGCTGTTCCGTAACGGTGGTCTTTCCCGCGTCCACATGGGCAAGGATCCCGATGTTTCTCTGTTTTTTCCCCTCTGAAGGGTTTCGTTCCTCCATATCCATATCCCTTTCT
>URRG01000373.1 GCA_900550095.1 uncultured Oscillospiraceae bacterium | reverse complement strand
TTTCACCTATTGTGAAAATTATATCTTAATACAATCTTAATGTTATTATAGCAGAGATCCATACTTTTTCCCAGTAAAATAAGAAAGTTTTCCATTTTGTTCATAAAATAACAACTCAGAAACCTTCCCCCGCCAAAACAGAAGCCAAATCCTCCCGACAGCTTATAGCGGCAGTATACTATATGGATTCTGCAAAATGACCCGAAATGCCTGCGCCGCCTGCTGCTTGCCGTCTGCCGCCTGTGGTTTTGCTTCTGCGCCGCTTCGCCGTCCGGCTTCTCCGCTGTGCGGGCGCAAAAAAGCGGAGGCAGGACGCCTCCGCTTTTTCCTAGTATTCGGGCTGCTGTTCCATCCGGCGCAGGAACACATACCTGCTTCCATCTGAAAGCCCCGCGGAAAACCGGTAGCCCAGCCGGTCAAAGCTCCTGAGCTCCCGTATCTCTTCGATGCGCTTTTCCGCCATATAGCGCACCATTTCCCCCCGGGCCATTTTGCACTGGGTGGCCTTTTCCACCACACGGCCTTCCTTCTCTTCCCCGAATATGCAGGTCAGAAAGCGGGTTCCCTTTGGAATATAGGGGGAAATACACCGGCTGTATTCCCTGGAGGCCAGATTCACCACCGTATCGGTTTCAGAAAACAGCTGCCGCGCCGGCATATCCCCCCAGAAGGCATAAAGATCCCCATACTCCCCCACCTGGAGCCTGGCCTGCATTTCCAGCCGGTAGGGAACCACGCCGTCGAAGGGACGCAGGAGCCCATAAAAGCCCGAAAGGATGCGGAGGCGCTCCTGCACATAGGAAAATTCCTCCTCTGTGAACACGCCCGGGGCCATATAGCGATACTGGATCCCCTCATAAGCCAGAAGGGCGGGCGTCAGCCGGGAGCGGAGCTCCATCCCCTGCAGGCGCTCATAGTTGGGCTTTGCCAGCCTTTCGCTGCAGCGCCACAGGCTCTTCAGCTCCTCATAGGTCATTCCCCGCAGCCTTTCCAGAAGGATCTCTGTTTTCGGGAGAAAAACAGGGAGGCCCCGGCAGTCGAAGCTATCCACATCCACATTCATTTTTTTCGCCGGAGACAGGATGATCCGCATGGTATTCCTCCCTTTTGCAGTTCCCAGAGATTCCAAAATCCACGGAGGCGCTTGCGGCGGAGCCCAGCCTCGGAGCCTGGCTCCGAAGCCAGGCCTTAGAGCCCCGCCCCACGCCTCTTCCTATGAAACAGCCGCAGCCGGTTCCCATATGCAGCATAGTATAGCATATTTTCCCCTCCCCTTCCACTGCCGGAGCAGAAAAGCCAAAAAGGGTTTTACTTCGTCAGCGGATTCGCCGTAACACGGCGGCTGTGATGCCAAAAATGGATAGAACGCCTAGTGGATCTATTGGAGGATTTCCCGTATGGGAATTCCAGTTAACGGCATGATCATGTGGATCCGTATGACAGTAAGTACTCTAGTATGATCCGTTCAATGCCGCTCCTTTATAGCCCGGTCGTCATCACTAATTTCTTATTTGTCTATGTGTAGCATTTTAAATCGTTCTCATCACGACTTTTACTTTTGTAACGATATTTCGCAGACGCATGCCATCAATCATATATTTCAACACTTCATCTACGTCTTTACAAATTTTTTCGGTTTCGGGCTTATAAGCCTCATATATTCCAATGACACCTTTTTCATCACGTGTTATACCATATGTTTTGTTATTCCAAACAAACTCTACTTCACCACCATCATGGATACACCGTCTAAATTCACTTATGGTTTTGAAATTCATGCGTCCATCATCTGGAACGATAATTCTTTCTCCCATGTTTTTTGACAACTCCTTATAACTTTTAAATTCGGGTCCGCCGTCAGGATAATTGATAGGCGGTCCAGGCAATGGGTTTCCTCTATCCGATGACGCCAGGAACTTAAATCATAATCTACAAATACGATATTCCCCTGCATTTCGGGGAAAGGCTCATTATAACATATTTTTCTCTCTTGGCGAAGCAACAGAGAAACCAGTCAACGGAACGGCCGGGCGGATGATCAGGGCGGAAGAGAAAGCAGCGGAAAGAGAGCAATCAAGGAAAGCCGGGGATGCTGGTAAGGCCGGGAAACAGGAGCCGCTGGGAAGGGGCAGCAAAAAAGGAGGGAAGGCTTTCCTTCCCTCCTCACGCCGGGCGCGCATGCGCAAGCACAGGCAGATGCAGAACGCCGGCGAACGCCCGGCCCCGTCAGTCCTGAACGAGCTCCTGAAGCTCTTCTTCAGAAAGGGGCTGAGAAGGCGTAAACTCCGGGCTTTCCATATAGGAGCAGATGCTGCGGCAGAGCGCCTTCCCCTCCGGATATGCCAGAAGATCCAAAAGGCCCATGCTGCTGAGCATCAGGCGGCCTTTCCCCACCCGGGCCTCCAGCAGAAGTCCCATTTTCCGCATGCGGGCATAGCAGTCCAGGCCGGCCACAAGGGGCTCCACATGCTCCGGCAGAAGCATGGAGCGGCCGCGGCACATGGGCCACCACTGCCAGTTGGAGTGAAACTCCGTGGGGAATTCCCGGAACACCGGGTAATCGGGATCCATGCAGCAGCCCATGAAACCTTCCTGCTTGGCAAAGGTGCCCACGGACCAGAAATCCGTGGTGAACTGGGCCCCGATGGAGCGGGGGAAATGTTCCTTCCCGGCGGGGGGATCCAGGAACACCGCCTTCCCCTCCCGGAGGGCGGGAAGAGCTTCTGCAAGCTTCCGGGCCACTGTAATCCCCTGGGGAAAGGAAAGGGGCTCGTCGGGATACACCCACAAAGGATACCGGTTTTCATGGGAGCCTATGCGGAGAACGAGATCCAACCGGGCCGCTTTTTTCACCTGGGCCAGGGAGAAGCGGACTTCCCCCATATCCGTAAGGCTTCCGGCAGGGC
>URRG01000372.1 GCA_900550095.1 uncultured Oscillospiraceae bacterium | reverse complement strand
GGGTCCTGTCCGGCGCTTTGGGGATATTCAGCGGATACCGGCCAGCTGCTCCCACTCCTGTTTTTTCTCCGGCGGCGTGTCCGGAAGGGCTTCCAAAGTATAAGGGAGGCCGATCTCCTTCCATTTTTTCTTCCCTAAACTGTGGTAAGCCATGATCTCCGTCTGCCGGATATTGGGAAACTCTTCTTTGAGCTTTCGGATGGCTTCGAAGTGCCCGGCCGTATCGTTGATGCCGGGGATGATGGGGCAGCGCAGGACCACGGGCTTCCGCTTTTCGCGCAGGAAGGAGAGGGTTCCCAGAACGGCGCCGTTGCCGGCCCCGGTATAAGCCCTGTGCAGGGCGGGATCCGTCAGCTTGTAATCCAGAAGGAACAGATCCACACAGTCTGTGAGAAGGCCCAGGCGCTCCGGCTGCTGGCATCCGTTTGTTTCCAGGCAGACGTGAAGGCCGTTTTCCTTGGAAAGACGCACCAGCTCCTGCAGGAACGCGAACTGCACGGTGGGCTCCCCGCCGGTAAAGGTCACGCCGCCGCCCGAGTTTTCGTAATACCGGCGGTCCTGCAGGACCTGCTCCATGACCTCGGAGGCTTCCATCTCCCTGCCGAAAAGGCTCAGTGCCCCTGCGGGGCAGACCTTCAGACAGGCGCCGCAGGCCGTGCATTTGGAAAAATCCACCCGGTGCAGTCTGTTTTCCAGCCTGTGTGCCCCCTGAGCGCAGATGGGAGCGCACGCGCCGCAGGAGACGCATTTTTCCGCGTCGAAGGCCAGCTGCGGCTCTGTGCGGAAGGATTCCGGGTTATGACACCATACGCATCGGAGCATGCAGCCCTTGAGAAAGACGGACGTCCGGATCCCCGGCCCGTCGTGATAGCAGAATTTTTGAATGTCCAGAACAATACCTTTCATGATAACGTTTACCCACCTATTCTTATACCACGGAAAGGATGGTATTCCATGGCAGAAAATCAAATGAACGCTCAGGCGTTTACGAAATCGCCCTATGAGTATATTACCAGATTCACGCGCACGTATCAAGAACATCATGACGATCCCATCGCCATTCGGGAGGCCTATTGCCTGGAGGAGATAGCCGAATCCCTGTATCTCCCCCTTGAGGAGGGCGATCTTCTGGCGGGCCGGGTGCGCATAGCGGAGGTGGGCTTTTCCTCCGAGCCCCTTTTGGGCCGCAGCGTCGCATTTTACTATGATCCCCTGCGGTTTGCAGAGGCGATGGAGGCCCCGGAGCTGACCGCCGGCCAGAGAGAGGAGCTTGCGGGCATCCTGGAATATTGGAAAAAGGAGGAAACGCGGCGGAATATCCGGGCCGCTTTCCCCGAATATATGAAGCAGGCCATGCCGGAGGATATCTATTGGGAGCATTCGGAGATCGCCTTCCCTCTCTACAGGGTGATCGGCCTCTATATGGATTTTGAAAAGCTACTCCGCCTGGGCCTGAACGGTCTGCGGCAGGAGGCCCTGCGGCGAAGGGAACAGGCCGCGGCAAAAGGGGAGGACGAAACTCTCTTCACAGGCATGGCGATGGCTCTTGATTCCCTCAAGAAGCTGTGCCTGCGCTACGCGGAGCTGGCTGAAAAAGACGCCCGGGAAGCCCGGGGAGAGAGGCGGCTGGATCTGGAAAGGCTGGCGTGGGCCCTGAAGGCTGTTTCGGAGCGGGCGCCGGAGACCTTCGTGGAGGCGCTGCAGCTTTCCTGGCTGTATATCATGGTTTCCGGCTGCCTGAACTACGGGCGCATGGACGACTATATGGGGGACTTCCTGGCGGCGGATCTGGAGGCAGGCCGCATAACGGAGGAAAAAGCTCTGGCGTATCTGCAGTCTCTGTGGCGGATCCTGGCGGCGAGAAAGACGATTTTTCACGGCCGGGTGGTCATCGGCGGCAAAGGCAGGCACAACGAGGCCAACGCCGACAGGTTCGCTCTGCTGGCTATCGAGGCCAGCAGGACGGTCTTGGAAGTGGAGCCTCAGCTCTCCCTGCGGTTTTATAAGGGCCAGAATCCCGAGCTTATGGAAAAAGCCCTCGACTGCATCGGCGAGGGGCGCACATATCCCATGCTCTACAACGACGATGTGAATATCCCCGCTGTGCGGGACGCCATGGAGGTGTCGGAGAAGGAAGCGGAGGATTATCTGATGCTGGGCTGCGGGGAATACATGCTCAATCACAGGAGCTTTGCCTCCCCCAATGGGATCATCAACCTGCTGAAGGTGCTGGAATCCACTCTTTACAACGGATGGGATATGCTCTATGAAAAGGAACTGGGCCTCCGTCTGGGAGGGCTGGAAAGCTTTACGACCTTTGAAGAGCTCTACGCGGCCTATATGCGGGAATTCACCTATTATGCAGAGATTCTGGCCCAGCAGGAACAGCTGGAATACGAGGTCTGCGCCAAAACGGCCAGCTTCCTGTATATGTCCATGCTGTTTGACGACTGCATGGAGCGGGGCAGGGGCATTTTCGACGGGGGCATCCGCTATCTGGGCGGAACTTTGGAAACATACGGCAACGTAAATACCATCAACAGCCTGTATGCGGTGAAAAAGCTGGTGTACGAAGAAAAATCCGTGTCCCCCAGCGAGCTCCTGGCTGCCATGAAGGCCGATTTCAAGGGATATGAGACGCTGCGCCTCCGCCTGCTGGAGGCGGACAAATACGGCAACGACCTGAAGGAAGTGGACGAATTCGCCCAACGGTTCCACCATGACGTCTGCACGATAGTCCGCAGCCAGAAGGACCGCACGGCCCTTCATTCCTATCTGGTGGTCATCATCAATAACGAGGCGAACACCATTCTGGGGCGTTTCACAGGGGCTTCCCCCGACGGGAGAAAAGCCCGGGAGCCCATGGCCAACGGTAACAATCCCACCGGCGGGACGGATACGCGGGGGC
>URRG01000371.1 GCA_900550095.1 uncultured Oscillospiraceae bacterium | reverse complement strand
CCGCCCGGGTGTTTTACGAGATGGGGGCTTCCCGGGTGGTGTTGGCCCGGGAGCTCTCTCTGGAGGAAATTGCGGAGATCCGGGCGAAAACGCCGCCGGAGCTGGAGCTGGAGGCCTTCTGCCACGGAGCCATGTGTATGAGCTTTTCAGGAAGGTGCCTGCTTTCCAATTATCTTACGGGCAGGGACGCCAACCGGGGAGACTGCGCTCAGCCCTGCCGGTGGAAATACGCTCTGGTGGAGGAAAAGAGACCAGGGCAGTATATGCCTGTTGCGGAGACGGAAGAAGGCAGCTACATCCTGAATTCCAGGGATATGTGCATGATCGGGCACATACCCGAGATGCTTCAGGCGGGCATTACCAGCCTGAAGATAGAAGGGCGGGCAAAATCTGCCTATTATGTTTCGGTGGCTACCAACGCCTACAGAGCGGCTCTTGATTTTCATTTGAAGCACTCGGGCGAGCCTCTGCCCGCCTGGATTCCTGAAGAGCTGGAAAAAATCAGCCACAGAGAGTACAGCACAGGCTTTTATATGGGCGTCGAACCCGGTCAGGAGACCAAAAGCGGAGGATATGTCCGCTCCTATGAGGTGGTGGCTGTGTGCGAGGGCAGGCGGGAAGACGGCATGACCGTGCTTTCCCAGCGGAACCGGTTTTTCCGAGGCGAGACGGCAGATGTGCTGGAGCCGGGAAGAGAGCCTTACACAGTGGCCTTGGACCGTATCTTCGATGAAGAAGGAAATCCTATTGAGGCGGCGCCGCACGCTACTATGCGCGTGCTTCTGGATACGGATACGCCCATAGCTCCGGGAGCCCTTTTACGGGCGAAACGGTAAAGCGATGCCTCGTGTATTGCTTATATTGCCCTTACTTTCTTTTTATTTCGCTGACTGTTCTGCTGGGTCTTGTGGCCCTATACCTGTTGTTTTTTGTAAAAGGGGAGCAAATGCCGCCCTTTCTGCAAAGAACAGAGCGCAGAGAAAAATAAAATAGGATTAAAAATCCCCTATTCCGGCAACACTTATAGAAGCTGGAAGAGGGGATTTTTGCCGTCTTCTTTTATCCTTTTCTCATTGACTGCCGGCGCTTTTGTTCCTGCGTCAAACCCGGCAATGCGGAAACCTGCGCGGGGGAACCAAAACATAGTATTGTAATGAAAAGAGGGTTTTTATGGAAAAACGGGTTGTATCGGTGTTTGCAGGCATTCTGCTGGCTCTCTTTTTATGCGAGCTGAACCTGTATGCAACGGTTTCGGGCGAAGAACTGCGTACGGCGGCTCAGGCTCAAAGCCAGTGGACGCTGGATATTGCAGAAACCAGGGGGACGATCTACGACTGCCGGCTCCACCCTCTTACGGGCGGAAAATCCAAATATGTGGCGGCTGTATCTCCAGGCATGGAGGCGCTAACGGCGCTGAACCGCGTATTTGACCCCAGCGCGATGGGGGATATACGGGAATTATTCGATACGGGGCGTCCTTTTCTGCTGGAGGTGCCGCAAAAGCTGGAAGCGGAGGGAATAGACGTCTTTCAGCTTTCGGACCGCTACAGGGAAAATCCCTTGGCTGTCCATGTGCTGGGGTATGTGGACAGTGAGGGGAACGGCATGTCGGGGGCAGAGCTTGCCTACGACGAATACCTGAAGACCAATCAGGGAGAAATTTCCGTCACCTATCAGGTGGACGCCCTGCAGCGCCAGCTGGAGGGGGAGGACAGGACCGTCACCAACACAGCGTATAAGGGAACCGCAGGCGTGGTTCTGACATTGGATGAAAAAATCCAGCAAATAGCCGAAACAGCGGCCTCCAAGTATTTGAAAAAGGGCGCGGTGGTGATCGGCGAAGTGCCCTCCTGCTCCCTGCGGGCCGTAGTGAGTGTTCCCGGTTTTTCTCAGGAGGATCCATCCGCCTCTATGGAGGATCCGGATTCTCCCTTTCTCAACCGGGCATTCAGCGCTTACAGTGTGGGAAGCGTATTCAAGCTTGTTTCCGCCACAGCGGCTTTAGAGTATGGGATCAGCCCGGATACGCAGTATACCTGCACGGGGGCTATTCCCGTTTCCTCCAGCTATTTCCACTGCTTCAACGGTCAGAGCCATGGAACTGAAACCATGAAAGAGGCTATCGCCAATTCCTGCAACACGTATTTTGTGAATCTGATGCAGGGGGTTCCCCAAAGGCGTTTTCTGGAAACGGCCCGTTCACTGGGCTTCGGCAAGGAACTGGAGCTTATGCCCGGCTGCATTTCCGCAGCGGGCGTCCTTCCCTCCATGGAGACGCTGCAGTATCCCAAGGGGTTGGCCAACGCCTCCTTCGGCCAGGGGGAGCTGACGGCAACCCCTGTGCAGATCACCGCCATGGTGAACGCCGTCGCTTCCGGCGGGGTATATGCCGAACCGCGGCTTTACGAGGGGCTTGTGAACGACAGCCAGGAATTTCTGGAACGAGCGGGCGTTTCAGAGAAATCACGGGTGATGAGCGAGGAAACGGCCTCTTTTCTGCAGAACTGTATGATCGCCTCAGCAGAAGAAGGCACCGGACGCAGGGGAAACCCGGAAGAGGCCGGAGGCGCGGGAGTGAAAACCGCCACGGCTCAGACGGGACGTTACAAAGACGATGGAGAGGAGATCGACCAGTGCTGGTATGTGGGCTTTTGGCCCAAAGAGAATCCCCATTACGTGATCACAGTGTTTGAGGAGGACGGCGAAGGCGGCGGCGCTACCTGCGGGCCTGTGTTTAAGGAGATCGCGGAGGAACTTTACGCCCTTTCCCACGGCGCATGAAAAGGGCTTCTGTAAAAGGGCAGGCTTGACTTTTTCTGCGGCGGAGGCTATAATCAAAGCAAATATAGTAGAAGAGAAACGGCTGAGAAGGGAAGAGGCTTTTGGGCTCTGCAAAAGAGAGGATCCACCGGGCTGAAAGGGATCTGCAGA
>URRG01000370.1 GCA_900550095.1 uncultured Oscillospiraceae bacterium | reverse complement strand
TGCTTTCTCCCCAGAAGCAACGACCCCGGCTACCTGGCGGCTGTGGAGCGTCTGTATACCCGTCTGGGGGAAGAAGCCCAGGGCATGATGTGGGGGGACGGCGGGCCTATTCTGGGCGTCCAGCTGGAAAATGAATTCGGCCACTGCGGGGGTCCCTCTGACCCGGCAGAGGGCATGGCGCATATGCTGAAGCTGAAGGAGCTGGCGCTGAAGGCCGGTTTTCGGGTTCCTTATTATACGGCCACCGGGTGGGGAGGAGCCTATGTGCCGGAAGGGGAAACGCTCCCTGTGCTGGGCGGCTATGTGGATGCGCCCTGGGCTGCCCATGTGGAAGAAATGCCAGCCTGCGAGGGATTTCTGTTTTCTTCCTATAAGCGGGACGAGACCATCGGCTCGGATCTCAGCGCCGGGGGAAATACGGAATTTACCTTTGACACCAAACGAAATCCCTATCTTACGGCCGAGCTGGGCGGCGGGCTGCAGGTGACGGCCCACAGAAGGACGTATCCCTGGCCGGAAGATATCGAGGCTCAGGCGTTGTGCTATTTGGGCGGCGGGGCCAACCTCTTGGGCTATTATATGTATCACGGCGGAGTCAACCCCGACGGGAAATACAGTACCCTGCAGGAATCCAGAGATACGGGCTACGCCAACGACCTGCCGGTAAAGAGCTATGATTTTCAGGCCTGTATCCGGGAATCAGGGGAGATCAACGAGAGCTTTGGCAGGCTCAAGAGGCTGCATCTCCTTCTGCAGGATTTCGGGGAGGTGCTGGCAGGAGCGGCCCCCTTCTTCCCGGAAGTGCTTCCCTCTTCTCCAGAAGATTTGGATACCCTGCGGGTCGCGGCCCGGGTAAATATTGAGGAAGGGGTGGGATTCCTGTTCCTGAACAATCACCAGCGGAAACGGCACATGAAGGCTCATGAGGATTTTGCCGTGCGGCTTCTTTTGGAAGGCGGCGGGGAGAAACTGCTTTCCAGCCTTTCTCTCCCCTCGGACGCATGCGCGGTGATCCCCTTCCTTCTGCCGGACGCCGGGGAACGGTGGAAGAACCTCCTGCCTGCGGAAACGAACGCTTCCCTTCTCTGCAGGCTGGGGCGCAGGCTCTTTTTCTACACGGATGGATGTGAGCCTGCCTGCCGGTGGGACGGGACTGCCGGAAACGCCGTCTTCCTTTCCGGCGCAGAGGCCGAAAGGGCCTTCCGGGCAGGCGGGAAGCTGTATATTACGGAGAGGCCCGACAGCTGCTTGATCGAGAAAGCGGGAAAAATCCGCCTTATCACAAAGGCGGTCCGTGAGACCCTTCTCGTATACGGCGAAGAAGGCGGGCCGGAGGAAACTGTGATTTCGGCGGGGACTGTGGAACCGGGGGAGCCGGCGGCTCAGGCCTTTCTGCAGAGGGAGGAAACGGAGGAGGACGGCTCCCTGCTGTTCCGGGAGTATCGGATAAAGCTGGAGGCCGCGGAGGAGACCCGGAGAAAAGCGGGAGGCTGCCTGCGCGAGCTGTATCTGGAGCTTCCCTTTGAGGGAGACAGGGCCGAGGCGTATCTGGGCGGAAGGCTTATAGCCGACTGGTTTACAAACGGGGAAACGTGGCGTGCGGCCCTCAGGCGGTACGGCTTCCCGCAGGAGCTTATGGTGCGCGTCTATGACAGCGGCCGTCCTATCCCCAACCCCTACGGGAACAGGGTCTATTACGATCTGCCCGTGGTTCCGGGGTGCGCTTTGGGCAAAATACGGCTTCTGCGGGAATATGAGATAGAAATCTGAGGCGGAAATCTGCAACGGCGGGAAAACAGCTGGAGCGGAAGCTTCCGGTATAGTGGATAGTGGGAGGTAATGGTAATGATACAGGTAACGGTATGGAATGAGAACATCCATGAAAGGCGGCAGGAGGAGGTGCGAAAGATCTATCCCCAGGGCATCCATGGCTGTATCGCGGCCTTTCTGGGGAAGGAAGAGGGGATTTCCGTCCGAACGGCGACGCTTGAAATGCCGGAGCATGGGTTGACGAAGGAGGTCCTGCAGGATACGGACGTGCTCATTCTGTGGAGCCACATCGCCCAGGATGCGTTTTCCGACGAAACAGCCGCCAGGGTGCAGCGCCATGTGCAGCAGGGCATGGGGCTCATCGCCCTGCATTCCGCCCACATGAGCAAGGTCATGCGCCTGCTGATGGGGACCTCCATGACGCTGCGCTGGAAGCATGGGGACAGGGAACGGCTGATCTGCACGTCGCCTGCCCATCCTATTGCGGAGGGGATCCCCATGCATGTGGATATCCCTCTGGAGGAGATGTACGGGGAATATTTCGATATCCCTAAACCGGACGATGTGGTGTTCACAGGCTGGTTTGCAGGAGGAGAGGTCTTCCGAAGCGGCTGCACCTTTCAGCGGGGGCTGGGCAGGATTTTCTATTTTCAGCCGGGACATGAGGAATACCCCATATACCATATACCGGCGGTCCAGCGCATCATCCGCAACGGGGTATACTGGTGCCGCCCTGTTCAGCGCCGTGTTCAGGCCGCGGAGTGCACCGCCGTGGAGACTGCTTTGGAAGAGGAGCTGGCGGGAAGGATATGAAAATTTCTGTTTTTTACGACCATATAGAGGAAGCCTCCCGGCAGACGGGGCTTCCAGTGAGCGAAATCCTGAAAAGATGCCGGGAGGCGGGCGTCGAAGGAGTGGAAATCCGGGATATCTGCCTGAAGGCGCGGGAAACGGAAATCCGCAGGGAATTGGAAGCGGCCTCTATAGAAGTGAGCTGCGTATACGCCTTTTTTGAGTTCGGAGAAAGCCCGGATACATCCGCCGGCAGGGAAGCGGTCCGCCTGGCGGAAAGGGCGGGGGCCGGGCGGGTCTTGGCTGTGCCGGGATTTCTGCCGGAGGAAGAGGCGGCGGCCCTCGGCGCTGCCCGCGGCCTTCGGGAAGAGACGGAAGCTTATATGAATA
>URRG01000369.1 GCA_900550095.1 uncultured Oscillospiraceae bacterium | reverse complement strand
CCAACGGCATGGGCCAGTTTATGCGCCCTGTCCTTGTCCATACACAGGGCGGAGGACAACACGCCGCATCCCACCAGTGGGATGCCTGCCGTTTCAAAGATCCCCTGGACCGTCCCATCTTCACCGTTCTTGCCGTGCAGGACTGGAAAGGCGGCGTCCAGATGAATTTTTTTGACAGCGCCGCCCTCCAGTACCAACAGGGCACACTCCCCACGGCTAGGTGATACAAAAGCAGGGGCACAGTCCTGGGGAGTATGCCAAGTGTCCGCTGCAATTTGCTCTACCTTCCCGGTAAAGTGGAGCCATTCTCCGGCAGGGGAAATACCCACCAGCACCGGCCTGTATTTTTGAAGGTTCATGTGTGTGATGACCGCGTGGGCCGATTGGAGCGATACACTGTACTCCGGGGAACAGCCGCCAAACAGGATGGCAACATTTGTTTTCTGATTCATGTTTCACGCTCGCTTTCTTCCATCGCTTCCAGATATTCCTCCAGGCAAAGGCCCGTGTTCTTCATATCCGTAGCTGCCTCCACTCCAACATAGCGGTAATGCCAAGGCTCATTTCCAACTCCGGTGATCTCTGTCTTTTCCTCGGGGTAGCGTTGAATAAAGCCGTATTGATAGCTGTTTTCGTTCAGCCAGTCATAGACCTCATAGCCTGCTGAGTGGATTCCGTCCGCGTTGATGTCTACCGCAAGCCCTAGCTGATGTTCGCTGGTGCCGGGGAGGGCCACCCATACCTTCGCTTCCGCCTGGGCCTCCTGGTCAGAATAGCCTTGTGCCCGATATTTATCGATCCGTTCATCCAGGATGCGCTGTTGATCTTCTGCCGTCCGATACCCGGACGCTACAACAGGATAGATCCCATCGGCCTGCATGGCCTCAAACATTTCCTGCAGAGCGGAGCGTATCCTTGTGTCAACGGATTCCCCTCCGGGCAGTTCGATTAGATCTACTTCATACTGGTTGGGAAGCGGGTTCCACCTATTGACTAAAATCAGGTTCCACCCGGTCCCATCCGCTTCCACATCCTTGCCGTCAGTGGGCGGACGATCTTCCTGGTCGGTGCTTGGTGTTTCATCTTGCATGGTCAGGAAAAGCGATATTCCCTGCCGTAAGGCCCAAAATCCCGCAAGCAAAACAAGGACAGCCAAGAAGCAGATGAAAAGAACGTTCCCTTTTCTATGGCGCCGTCTTGCCCGGCTCCTTCGGCGGCCCCGCACATCGGTATAGCCGTCTGTATCATCATTTATCATGTAATAATCCTCCTTTGAGCTACTCGGGCACAAAAGGCTCCTGTTGGTATTTATCATACCGAACAGGAGCCTTCTAAGTTTTAATATCCAGTTGATTGATTCCTAAGAAAAACCTAACACAGAGTTGAGGTTTTCCTAATGAAGAATGGAGAGCGTGACCGTGAATGTAGTGGTATTCTCATGACTTTCCGCTGTGATCGTTCCGCCATGCAGGGTGACGATTTCTTTCGCAATCGCAAGGCCAAGCCCGGCCCCGCCTGTGTCTGAGACCCTGGCCTCATCCATGCGATAGAACTTTTCAAAGATAGCGGACAGTTTCTCTGCCGGGATCGTCGGCCCTTGATTTTGAATGGTAACGACCACATCGTTTTCCAGCTGTTCTGCCCGGATCAAGATCTCCGTATTCGGGGCGCTATATGCCGCTGCGTTCTTCAAAATATTATTGAACACCCTTGCCAGCTTAGCGGAATCGCCATAGACGGTCAGGTTTTCATCGGCACAGAGGACCGCCGTATTTCCCCTCTTGCTGATGATGGGATAGAACTCGTCCTTCATCTGAATGAGCATATAGTAGAGATCGATCTTCTCCTTTTCCAGACTGATCTGCTGCAGATTATAGCGTGTGATCTCAAAAAATTCATTGACCAGCTTTTCCAGACGGTGGGCTTTTTCCAAGGTGATATGGACATATTTCGCCCGCTGCTCTGTTGGCATATCCGGCGCTTCATCCAGCAGACTCAGATAACCGATCACGGAGGTAAGCGGAGTGCGAATGTCGTGGGCCAGGTACATGACTAGGTCGTTTTTCCGCTGCTCAGCCAGCCTGGCCTCCACAGCACGCCGATTCAAGGTCTGGCGAACGGTGTTTAATTTTTTCTCAACAGCAGACATTTCGGAGGGCAGGGCGATTTCTCCGGCCTCATTTTTCAGCAAAGCATCGATCCCCTGGTTGATTTGATTGAAATATCGGACGAACCAAGTGAGCATCGCATAGTAAAGGATCAGGAACACGACCAGGATCGAACCGCCCCACACAATGCCCATGTTGTTGCGAACCAACTGCTGATATAAATTCAGTGCGTTTTCGTAATCCATCTTAAATAGGGACCGGAAGATAGAAACCAGCAACTCGCCGCCATACCCCCGCCATAAAAGGGTGTAGATAACGCTGATAACGACGAACGAAAGTACGACAATGCCAAAGCCCCGCAAAAAGACTTTTGATTTCAGCCGGGCAAACTCATTTTTTCTATTCTTAGCTTCCAATTTTGTACCCAACCCCCCATATCGTTTTGATGTATTTGGGATCATCTATGGTATCTCCCATTTTCTCCCGCAGGTGCCGGATGTGGACTGTAATGGTATTGTTGCTCTTGTTGTAATACTCGTCCTTCCAAATCTCATGGAACAGTGCTTCTGAGCTGACTACTTGGCCCCTCTTTTCCAGCAAAATACACAGGATAGAAAATTCAGTTGGTGTAAGGGCAAGAGCTTTTCCATTCAAAATACACTTATGTGTGCTGGGGTTCAGTTCCAACCCAGCGTATAGAAAAACAGGAGGAGCATCTGTCTGTGCCTGGGCCGGATTGTACTTTTTATACCGCCGTAGCTGGGCCTTTACCCGCGCCATCAACTCAAGAGGACGGAATGGTTTTGTAACATAGTCGTCAGCACCGAGAGTCAGCCCGGTGATCT
>URRG01000368.1 GCA_900550095.1 uncultured Oscillospiraceae bacterium | reverse complement strand
GAGGCTCGCCCAGAGCGCCGGGCTCCTTGGTGCGGTCCAGAACGGCGATCTTCTTTGCAGTGGCCGGAATAGCCTCCAGCAGCTTCTCTGCAACGAAGGGACGATAGAGGCGGACCTTCACCAGGCCGACCTTTTCGCCCTTGGCGGTCAGGTAATCGATGACTTCCTCGGCCACGTCGCAGACGGAGCCCATAGCCACGATCACGCGGTCCGCATCGGGAGCGCCGTAGTAGTTAAAGAGCTTGTAATCGGTGCCCAGCTTCTCGTTGACCTTATTCATGTATTCTTCCACAACAGCGGGCAGCGCATTGTAATACTTGTTGCAGGCCTCGCGGTGCTGGAAGAAGATGTCTCCGTTTTCATGGGAACCGCGCATAGCAGGATGCTCAGGATTCAGAGCGTGGTCACGGAACGCCTGGATCGCGTCCCAATCCACCATCTCTGCCAGATCCTCGTAATCCCAAACCTTGATCTTCTGGATCTCATGGGAGGTGCGGAAACCGTCGAAGAAATTGATGAAGGGAACCTTGCCTTTGATGGCGGAAAGATGCGCCACGGCGGAAAGATCCATGACCTCCTGAGGGTTGGTCTCGGCCAGCATGGCGAAACCGGTCTGACGGCAGGCATAGACGTCGGAGTGGTCGCCGAAAATATTCAGGGCATGGCTGGCCAGCGTTCTTGCGGAAACGTGGAACACGCTGGGCAGAAGCTCGCCGGCGATCTTATACATGTTGGGGATCATCAGCAAGAGGCCCTGGGAAGCAGTGAAGGTGGTGGTCAGAGCGCCAGCGGCCAGAGAGCCGTGGACAGCGCCGGCAGCGCCCGCCTCGGACTGCATCTCCATCACGTTCACCCGCGTGCCGAAGATGTTCTTCTGGCCGGCGGCGGACCATACGTCCACATTATCAGCCATGGGGCTGGAGGGCGTGATGGGATAGATGGCGGCTACTTCTGTGTACGCATATGCAACATGCGCCGCAGCGGTATTACCATCCATACTTTTCATTTTTCTGGTATCCATTATGGTATGTTCCTCCTTTTAAGGATAGAGTATAACTTCCGGGCGCGGCAAAAAAAGCACCTGCCGCGCTTCTTACAGCATACCATCTTTTCCCCGGTCTGTAAAGGGAAAACGGGGATTTTTCCATGGAAAACCTTTACGGGCAAACGCTTTTTAAGCGCTTTCCTCCCTTCGGGAAAAGGCCGCCGGGAAAAGGGGCGCGGCAGACGTTTCCTCTTTTTTGCCGGGCGGAAGGCGGAAGGGAGGCAAATTCCCCCGTTTTGGCGCAACCGCTCCCGTTTGGCTTCCTTTGGCGGGGTGAGGTCTTCCTGTCTCGCTCTATCTTTCTCTTCCGAAGGCGCACACAGGGCCCCGCCTCTTGCAAAAAGGCGCTTTTTTACGATACAATGATAGTATTCCTGCGCTGTTTTCCCTCTGTATGAGGAAAACGTCCCGCAGGCAGGCTGCAAATTAAAAACTATATATTGTGAAAGGGGTAATCTTTTCTATGCCTCCCGAACCAGAAGGCTGTATCGCGTCCGTTTCGCACTTACTCTGCGGCTTCCTGCCGCTGGGGGCCGGAGTTTCCCACTCCGCCGCCTCCCAGGCGTCCTCCGGGGCCTCCCATGTGATCGGGGCCGCCCAGAACGTTCCGGCGGAAGCCGTTTCCCAAGGGGTGAGCAACCCGCTTTTCTCCATTCTGCTGCTTATCGTCCTGATCCTTTTGAACGCCTTTTTCGCCGCCTCCGAGCTGGCGGTCATCTCCCTCAACGACAACCGCATCAAAAAGATGGCGGAAGAGGGGAACAAAAAGGCCAGAAGGGTCCTGCGGCTGACACAGAATTCCAGCCGCTTCCTCTCCACCATTCAGATCGGCGTCACCCTGGCGGGCTTTCTGACCTCCGCTTCCGCGGCGGAAAGCTTCTCCGATCCGCTGGCGGACGTTCTCTCCTCGTTCATCCCCATTTCAAAGGACGTGCTCAGCGGCATCTCTACGGTGCTCATCACCCTCCTGCTCTCCTACTTCTCTCTGGTGTTCGGCGAACTGGTGCCGAAAAAGATCGCCATACAGAACCCTGAAAAATTCAGCTTCAGGGCCGTGGGAATCCTGCAGGGCGTGTCGGTGGTGTTCCGCCCCCTCATTTCCCTTCTGACCGCCTCCACCAACCTGGTCCTCCGCCTTCTGGGCATCGACCCCGATAAAGAGGAGGATACCGTAACCGAGGAAGAGATCCTCATGATGGTGGATGCCGGCGAGGAAAAGGGCGTCATCGACGAGGAAGCCAAGGATATGATCTCCAATATCTTCGATTTCCACGACACTACCGTGGTGGAAGCCATGACCCACAGGACGGACATCGGAGCCGTGGAGGATACGGCCACTGTGGCGGAGGTAGTGGAGCTCTCCCTGAAGGAGGGGCACTCCCGCATCCCCGTCTACCATGAGGATCTGGACACCATCATCGGCATCATCTACGTGAAGGACCTGCTGAAATATGTGGGCGCCCCCGCAGGGGACGTGCAGATCACAAAGCTCATGCGCCCCGCCTATTTCATCCCTGAGAGCAAAGCCTGCAGCGATCTCTTCACCGAGATGACGGAGCGCAAGCTCACCATCGCCATCATCGTGGATGAATACGGCGGCACGGAAGGCCTCATCACCATGGAGGATCTGCTGGAATCCATCGTGGGCAACATCCAGGACGAATTCGACCACGAGGAAGAGGAGATCCGCAGGGTCAGCGAGAATTCCTTCACGGTGGACGGAACCGCTCCCATCGACGAAATCGAAGATCTGACGGGCGTGGAGCTTCCGGAAAGCGACTACGACACCATCGCGGGCCTCATGATGGAGCGTCTGGGAAGGATCCCCAGCGAAGGGGAACACCCCACGGTGGATATCGGCCGCCTGCACTTGACCGTCCAAGCCGTTGAAGAGCGGCGTATTTCCCGGATCCT
>URRG01000367.1 GCA_900550095.1 uncultured Oscillospiraceae bacterium | reverse complement strand
AGGCTGAGCGTCGCCAAAAGGATGATAGTGGGCACCAAACAGGGCAGAGTAATGTAGACCGTCTGCTTCCAGCGGGAAGCTCCGTCCACAACGGCGGCCTCGTAAAAGGTGGGATCCACGCCGGTAAGAGCCGCCAGGTAGATTACGGCGTTGAAGCCCATTTCCTTCCATACATCGCTGATGATCACCGTATAGGGGAACACCTCCGGCGAACCGAGGAAAAAGACCGGCTCAACGCCGAAGACGCCGAGAGCCTGATTGACGATCCCATTGGAGGGCGATAAAATATCCACTAAAATTCCTCCGAGAATGACCCAGGAAAGGAAATGCGGAAGATATGTAACGGTCTGCACCATCTTCTTGAACCGGGAGCAGCGCACTTCATTGAGAAGCAGCGCGAATACGACAGGCACGATCAGGTGGAGGACCATTTTGAACAGGGCGATAAAAAGCGTATTGCGGATCACTCCGCCAAAAGAAGGAAGCTGAAATACATACTCAAAATTTTCCCATCCCACAAAAGGAGACCGAAAAAAACCTTTGGCGGGCGAATAATCCTGGAACGCTATCACCACGCCCGCCATGGGTATATAACTGAACAGGAACAGCAAAATAAGCGAAGGCAGAAGCATCAAATGCAGGGGAGCTTCCCTGCGCAGCCGCCGGAACCGTTTTTTCATAGGTTTCCCTTCCTTTCGTCAGACTGAAAAGGGGGCTGTTCCGGCAGCCCCCTTTGCTGGGGATCTGTTACTGCTGCGAATACCACTCATTCATTTCCGCTGCGATCTGTTCTCCTCCAAGCTGATACCAGTTTTCGATAAATGCGTCAAACTCCGAAACGGGTTTTTCTCCGGTAATGATCTGAACGATCGCTTCATCGCGCATCTTTTCCAACGTCGACATTTTCTGCGTCATGGTTTCCGTAGAAGGGCCGTAGGCCAGATTTTCAATAAAAGCGTTTTCTTCAGCCACCTGGGTACGGATATCCATGGAGGAATGGGGAAGCAGGCTGTGGTTCCAGTAGTGGTCGTAGGCCGTCTGATAATAATCCCCGCTTTCAAAAGCCTTAATGTTTTCATAAATCACACGGCTTTCTCCCGTCAGGTCATCAGGATCTATCGTTCCCTCGTTCACGCCCTTGATATTTTCCACACGCGGATTCACATAGGGCCACCAGCCTCCGGCGTAAGCGTAATTCTGAGGTAAGGTATCGTCGCTGACTGCGTACGTCTTGTATTCTTCCTCCGTCAGCCCCTCTTTGAACATCAGTTCAAACCAGATATTTACAAAATCAAAAATAGCCTCCGGGTGTTCCGTATTCTTATTGACCACCATAAAATTGTTGGGAGTAGAAGAAGTAGACTGCAGGAGCACCGGCTCGCTGTCGCAGGAAACAGGGCTGACGCACCACCAACGGTCCGGCACCTTTTCCTCGTCGGCCATGAAGCTTTTAGCAGGAGCACCGCCAAAAGTCCACCAGCGGCCGTACATAGCCCCGGCTTTCAGGGAAACGATGTCCTCTTCCACCTTGCCGGTATCTTTTACGACAAATTCCTTGTCGATCGCCCCGGCCTCATACAGCTTTGCCAGATCTGTAAGCGCCGCCTTCATCGGTTCGGCCTGGACAGTGCCGTAGACGAGCTTTCCGTTTTCGTCTTCATACCAGATATTTGGATAAGCGTGATACGCGTTAAAAAATCCTTCCAGCCCGTAATTTACAGACCAAAGCTCCTTCTTGACCGCCAGGCCGTAGGTATCGTCCTGCCCGTTTCCATCCGGATCGTCCTGTGCAAAGGCGATCAGCGTATCTACCATTTCCTGCTGTGTAGAAGGAACCTCAAGCCCTAAATTCTCCAGCCAATCATGGCGGATAAACGTCAGCTGCGCGTCGGTGGTCGGATCCTCGTTGAGCTCCGGCATCGCCATCAAACGGCCGTCGACGGTGGCCGCCTTGAACGGCAGTTCGTATTCCTCCACATATTTTTTGGAAAGGTCGCTGAGCTTTTCTTCATATAAATCCGTCAGATCATACAGGTAATCTCCTTCGAGCGCCAGATAAAAATTCTTTTTGTCTGAGATCCAGATATCCGGCAGATCATTGGAGGACATAGCCAGAGCGATTTTCTGGGAATACTGATCCGGAACCGCTACGATCTTAAAGTCAAGCTTATAGCCCAGCTTCTCTTCGTAGGCCCGGGTCCAGGCGTTGTTCTCCATGCTCTCCCCCGGCGCATATGTTACCGAGGCGCCGCGGGACCACCCCACTGAAATCGTCGTCAATTCTTTTCCGCCTCCCTGGAAGCTTCCCTCTCCGGCTCCCCCGCCGCCGGAACCCGTTCCGGGCTGCGTACAGCCGCCAGCTGCAAAAAGAATGGAAGCTGCCAGCAAACCCGCAAGAACCCTTCTACTTTTCATATAAAATCCTCCTTTTCTTTGATTGATTTTATTGCAATTTGATTATATCATGGGTATTTTGAAAGATAAATTCAGATGTTTTTCGATCTATTCCACTATTTTATCTTCTTTCTTTCCATATCTACACTTTGTATAGCAAATCAAAACACAGCGCTCTTATGTTGAAAATACCAACTGATCCTATAAACCGGGAAGCCGTTCTTTTTTAGAAACGATCAGAAATGCCAAAGGCCGGAAAGTCTCTTTGCAAAGAGACTTTCCGGCCCTTACAGAAATCGGATACTCTGTTCCGATCATGTATTCCTGCAGCCGTCTGCTTCCAGTCCTTCCCTCTCCCTGCCTTCACGGTTCACAGCGGAACAAAAAGATACAGAGAAAAGCATATGGGGATACGGCAATTTTCCAATGACGTTCAGCGAAAAGACTGGAATTGCAAGCTCAAAGATGGAGACTTCCAATTCCGGCCTTTATTCGTTTTTTGCTATGACAGAAGAAACAGAACTAATACTATAACAAACACTACACCTGCCGCCGACAGCAAAACAGAC
>URRG01000366.1 GCA_900550095.1 uncultured Oscillospiraceae bacterium | reverse complement strand
GGTGCCCTTGTCGCAGTCCTGGGTCATGAGCTTCATGATACGGCAGAGAGCAGCGGTTTTCCAGTCGCCTTCACCGGCAAAGCCGTAACCCTTGCGCATCAGGTTCTGAGCTGCAAGGCCGGGCAACTGACGGAGCTGCTGCAGATCCTGGAAATTGGTGTGGAAAGCGCCGAAGCCTTCTGCTTCCATAAATTTCTCCAGAGCTACTTCCTCACGGGCCTGATACCGGACAGCCTCGATATTGTCGGTGGCCATCTCATAGACCTGGGCGTATTCAGCCATCTTGGCGTCGATTTCTTCCTCTGTTACGGCGTCCACCATGCGGATGATATCCTCTACGCCATAGTGGTCAACCTGCCAGCCGAATTTGATGTGGGCTTCCACCTTGTCGCCTTCGGTAACGGCAACGTCGCGCATGTTATCGCTGATGCGCAATACACGAAGCCGCTGGCTTTCGTAGGCACCCACTGCAGCGCGCATCCACTTGCCCATCCGGGCACGGAGATTCTCGCTCTCCCAGTAGCCGGAAATGACCTTATGCTGCAGGCGCATGCGGGCGGTGATGAAGCCGTGCTCCCGGTCGCCATGAGCGGACTGGTTCAGGTTCATGAAATCCATATCGATGGAATCCCAGGGAATATCCCGGTTGAACTGGGTGTTGATGTGAAGAAGGGGCTTCTGCAGAGCATTGAAGCCGCGGATCCACATTTTAGAGGGGGAGAAGGTATGCATCCAGGTGATGACGCCGGCGCAGGCGGGATCCGCATTGGCGGCGGTCAGGGTAGCATAGATCTCATTGGAATTGCGAACTACGGGCTTGAATACCACGGTGCCAGGGATAAGGGGATCCTTATTGAAGCCCTCTACCATGATCTTGGAATGCTCGTCTACCGTCTTCAGCACTTCGGGACCATACAGATCCTGGCTTCCGACTACGAACCAAAACTCGTATTTTTTCAGAGAATTGTTCATTGGGAAAACTCCTTTCGTATACAAATGGTCAGACCGGCTCACGCCGGAGTACCCTTTTATTTTGGCATATGACACAGATTTTATATGTGCGATATGTAAAACGCTGCATCAACCGGAAAACGATCCTGCAGGAGGAATCGCTTTCCGGCTATTTCTGCAGGGACAATCCATTAAAGGGATTTCATCAGAGCCTTCAGGCGCTTCATAACGTCGTTGGCGCCGCGGCCAAAGTAATCGTGCAGGGTGCGGTATTCGGCAAAGAGCTTGTTATAGAGCTCCACGTTCTCCGGAATGGGAGTGTAGACCGTATCCTTGACCTTGCCCAGCGCTCTTGCAGCCTCGAAGATATTGTCGTAACCGCCCTTTTCCTTGCCTGCGGCTACGCTGGCAAAGATAGCGGAACCCAGAGCGGGGCCCTGCAGGGAGCCTGCGATCTTAATGGGCATATTGAGAACGTCCGCATAGATCTGCATGGTCATGGGATCCTTCTGGGAGATTCCGCCGGAAGCGTAGAACTCTTCCACCGGGATACCGTTTTCACGGTAGTTCTCCACGATCATACGGGTGCCGTAGGCGGTGGCCTCGATCAAAGCGCGGTAGATATCCTCGGGCTTGGTCTGCAGGGTCATGCCCAGCATCATGCCGGTGAGATCCACGTCCACCAGAACAGAGCGGTTGCCGTTCCACCAGTCCAGAGCCAGAAGACCGCTTTCGCCGGGCTTTTTGACCTCGGCCTTGGCCCGCAGGTATTTATGAATGTTCATGCCCTGTTTTTCCGCATCCTCATAGTAAGAGGCGGGCAGGCAGTTGTCGATAAACCAGGCGAAGTGATCGCCCACGCAGGACTGGCCGGCCTCATAGCCAAAGAATCCGGGCAGGATGCCGTCTTCCACAACGCCGCAGATGCCGGGAACCTGGGTCTCAGTGGTGCCCATCATCATATGGCAGGTAGAGGTGCCCATAATGGCCAGCATTTTTCCGGGGCCGTCGATGCCCACGGCGGGAACGCACACATGAGCGTCCACATTGCCGATGGCCACGGCAGTGCCCACCTTCAGGCCGGTGAGCGCAGCGGCCTTTTCATCCACATATCCGGCGCAGCCGCCCAGGGGCGTGATGTCCCGGGAGAATTTCTCATCGATCACATGCTCAAGGCGGGGGTCAAGAGCCTTGAAGAAGTCGTCGGAGGGATATCCCAGTCTCTTATTGAACATAGCCTTATAGCCTGCTGTGCAGGAATTGCGGGTCTCTTTGCCGCAGAGCTGCCAGATGATCCAGTCGGCAGCTTCGATAAAGCGGTCCATTGCATTGTAGATTTCCTCGTCTTCGTCAAGGATCTGCCAGATCTTCGGGATGGCCCACTCGGAGGAAATTTTGCCGCCATAGTTTTTCAGCCAGCCCTCGCCGCGCTTTTCAGCGATCTCGTTGAGCATGTTGGCCTTATCCTGAGCGGCGTGATGCTTCCACATCTTCACATAGGCGTGGGGACGGCTCTTGAACTCGGGCAGGAAGCAGAGTGGGGTGCCGTCCGCTTTGACAGGCAGGATGGTGCAGGCGGTAAAGTCCGTGCCTACGCCGATAACGTCCTCATTGGAAACGCCCGCTTCCTTCAGAACGGCGGGAATGGTGTGGGAAAGCACGTCCAGATAATCCTGGGGATGCTGCAGGGCCCAGTCGTGGCCCAGCTTGGTGCCGTCCGGCAGCTGTGTTTCCATTACTGCGTGGGGATACTCATAGACGGAAGAAGCCAGCTCCTCGCCCGTGGCTACGTCCACCAGCACAGCGCGGCCGGAAAGGGAACCGTAGTCGACGCCGATTGTGTACTTGCTCATGTCAACAAATCCTCCTTAAAATGTAAAATACCAAAAAAGACATTCAGATGTTTGGGAGAAGTTGTATGTACAACTTATGCCTTTAGTGTAGTATAAAATGGGAAAAAAATCAAGGGCTTTTCCCATCTTTTATGCAGTTTTTTCTATAAAGCTTCCGCGTTGGCGGGAAAAAACCGAGGCGCCTGGAATACGGCGGCAAAAGCATATGCGCATAAGCTTCTTTAGCCGCAGCC
>URRG01000365.1 GCA_900550095.1 uncultured Oscillospiraceae bacterium | reverse complement strand
TCAGCGGCAGCCGAAGCTTTAAAAGAGCTTCCTTCAGCAGCGCCGCCTGCGTCCCCTTTCCGCTGCCGTCCAGCCCCTCCAGGGTGATAAGCTTCCCCCGGCTCATAAAGCCGCACCATATTTCCGGCGCACTTCCGCCGCCTTCCCGCAGGACATCTTCCCTTCGGGACATGCGCCGCGCAGACAGGGCGGGCCGGCCTTTTCAAATATATGGGGAGCCGCTTCCTTCACAAGGCGCAGCATCTCCTCAGCCACCTGCCGGATCTCCCACTGGGCCCGGTTGCAGCAGCGGTGCGAAAAGAAATTCAAAAGGGACCGGGCATTCATGGTGCAGATCATCTTGGTGGCGCAGGCGTTAGGCAGGACGAAACGGGCGTCCTCAATAGCCTTTTTTTCCGCAAGGCGGCGGGCCTCTTTCTCCGTCTTTCCCTGGCGGAGAAATTCTTCTTCATGCCTTTTCTGCAGAAGCGCCGTCAGATTTTCATAATGGCGCTGGTCCTCCTCCATGGCCTTAAGAAATTCCTCCTTTGCCTCGGGAATCGCCTCAATTTCCGGAGGCACCACATATTCAAAGGCTTTTTCCGCCACATACCGCTGGCTCTGCACGCTGAAAGAAGCGATGCGGTGGCGTGTGATCTGCGCCAGAAGGGAACGGGAAACCCCTTCTATGCCAAAGGTAAAGCTGGCATGCTCGATAGGGCTTTCATGGCCGATCTGCGCCAGCATCTCCACAAAAGAGGCGGTTTTTTCTTCCGTAAGCCCCTCGTATACGGTTTCGATCCCCGACGGGGAATAACACAGCTTGGCGGAAGCCGCCACTACCTTTTCCGGAAGAGGCGTATATGCTAAAAGGGTTACTCTGGCCACTGAAAAAACTCCTTTCCAGTTTTCCTTAGTGTACTCACATTTCGATCATTATAGCAAAATATGGAGAAGATTTCCACTCCATCCGGCTTTCTCTTTGAACTGCACCTCTGCCGGAAGGGGGACGGCTCCGAAAAAACGCCGGATCAGTCCTCCTTCAGCATGCCGTAGGCCGCCAACGGAACCCCCGGCTTCACTCCCAGAGAATGGGTAAAATACAGAAGGACCCCGTCGTACAAAGCGCGCACCTTTTGAAGCGAACGGTCTTCCGCATCCCTGATTTCTCCCAAAAGTTCCCCTTGCGCAAAGGCTTCTCCGGCCCTCTTGAAGCAATACCAGTATCCCTTTTCCCGGGCGACCTCATACTGTGCGCTGCATATCTCCCTGGGCTTCCGGCTTCTTTCTCCGCAGGCTCGTATCCCGAGGAAATCCATGGTCTCATAGATATTCTGCCTGCAGGCGGCCACTTCCTCCCGATTCCAGGTCCCGCCTCCTCCGCGTTCCACCAGCATAGCGGGAATTCCCCGCTGTGCGGCCCAGCTGTAAAGCCCGTCCTTCGCATATGACTGCACCAAATAGGATAAAGAGAGATTTTTCGCCGCCCGCCGCGTGATTTCTTCTATTTCTTTTCCCGCATCTACAGGGAAGAACACCAGGGGCGTCATCGTCTCAAAAACACCTCCCCCATGCAGATCCAACAAAAAATCGGCTTCCGCATAGAGATGTTTTTCCAGGGCGAAGGCTGTCCGCCATGTTGCGCTTCCCTCTCTCTTCCCAGGGAAGCAGCGGTTCAGATTTTCGCCGTCTTCCGGAAAAAGACAGGTCCCCTCATAAAAGCCGCCGCTGTTTACGAGGGGAACAAAAATGATCTGCCCTGTAAGCTCTTCCTCCCGTATTTCCTTCAGGGCTTCCCTCACTGCCTGAACCGCCACGTACTCATCACCGTGCACTCCAGCCGTAACGACCAAAGTTTTGCCGGGATTTTTCCCAACGATCCGCACAGCCGGAACAGGAGCCGCGCCCTCCACAGGAATTTCAAAAGGATATCTGCCCATTCCAAACGTTTCGTTCATCTAGTAAGGCCTTCTTTCTATTACCTGTATCTTTCGCAGGATACGCGCCTTTTTCGAAAAACCTGTTCTGTCACGGAAAAGTATGCTACAATATTTATACGCAGGGCTTCCGCCAAAAGGTGATTCTTCCGGAAGCGGAAGCTGCGTTGCCCTCCGAGGTTCCGCAGGGCCTTCTGCGTATTCCAACGTATCTGCTGCAGAAAGGAAGTTTTTCTATGCCGCGCACCGCCGTCTCTTCCAAGCCGGATACTTCCGGTCCGGCCGGAAATAGAGCCCCCTCTCTCGGCCCGGAAGAAATCCGCCGGATCCTTTTTTCCATGGCTGAAAAGGATTACCAAACGTTTTCTTCCGGCCTTGTCCCCGATTCCGGGCCCATGCTGGGCGTCCGCCTGCCGAAGCTGCGAAAACTGTCGGCCCAAATCGTCAAAGGAGACTGGGAACGCTTTCTCACCGAAAATCCCGGGGAATACTTTGAGGAAACCATGCTGGAAGGCTTTGTCCTCTCCCGATGCCCTCTGCTGCCGGAAGAACGGATCCGACGGCTGCGTACCTTTCTGCCTAAAATCCGGAACTGGTCTGTATGCGACAGCGTCTGTGCCTCGGTAAAGGAAGCTCCCCGGCATCCGCAGGCCTATCTGCCCTTTCTCCGGGAATGCCTGGCCTCCCGGGAAGAATTCACCCTGCGTTTCGGCCTCATCATGCTGATGGACCATTTTCTCACAGAGGAACACATCTCCTGGATACTGGAAGCCGCAGCCTCCGTGCGCCACTCGGGCTATTACGCCAAAATGGGCGCCGCCTGGGTTTTGGCCACTTGCTGCGCCAAATATCCCGAAGCCGCTCTTCTCCGCCTGAAAGCCGGCGGCATCGACGAGGATATACGGCGCAAGGCTATCCAAAAAGCTTTGGAGTCCTACCGCATCCCGGAGTCTATAAAAGGAGAGCTGCGCAGCCTGCGGGAGACCCTTCCCAAAAAGCCCGCTCTCAAGGCTCCCCGCTGAAAGAACGAAGCAGGGCGATCTCCTTCTCATAGCCGGGGAGCTCGTTGGGCGTTTCCAGACACATGGGAAGTCCCCGCAGCCAGGGATGGCGGACGATCCGGCGGAAG
>URRG01000364.1 GCA_900550095.1 uncultured Oscillospiraceae bacterium | reverse complement strand
GCCCCGAAGGCCGCAGCCAGCCGGGCGAACTCCCCGCCGATGTCACCCAGGCCCAGCACAAGCACCTTTTCTCCCCTTAGGGAGCGGACTGCTCCTTCGCAGCGCCACCGGCGGGCGGTTTGGTTATCCCGATATACATGCAGGTTCTTATACACGGAAAGCAGGGACGCCATCATATGCTCGGAAACAGCGGGCCCGTAAGCGCCGGTGGCACAAGTGAGAAGAGCTCCCTCCGGCAGGATCCCACAGGGCGTATACGCATCGGCCCCGGCAGACTGCAGCTGCAGAAGCTTCAGCTTTCCGGCGCTCTTTAAAAACTCCGCGGGCGGGTTCCCAAGGATCACATCCGCATCCTGGATCTCTTCTTCTGTGACCCTGTCCCGGCCTGAAAATACAACCCGGCTTTCCGGAAAGCATCTGCGGAGCTCGTCGGAATACTCCTCCGCCGGCTCGATCAGCACCAATATGGTTTCTATCTTTTTCAAAGGTCCCATGTCTCTGACCCCTTTTCTCCGCATTCAAATATCCGTTATCCGCATACGGCTATGATGCCGTATGACAGACGGCCTGTAACCCGGCCTTTAGCCGCGCTCTTTCAAATCCAGGCTTCAAACGCCTAAAAGGATGCCTGTTGTTTTTTCAGTATAGCAGACTTTTCTCCGGAAGAAAAGCTCTTCCCGGAAATCGCCCCTTCCGGAAAGGAATTTCGGGAAATCAGGGCTCTGCCGCAGAATCCGGCCATACGCTCAGGGCGGCAAAGATGAGCCGTCTGTTCTTCCACTTTCCGCCCAGGATGCGGACTGCAGAAAGCGGAAGATCGGAAGCGGGAGCAGGAGTCTCCGGGCAGGCAGGAAGCAGGAGGCCGATAGAGCGGACCGGCAGGGCTGCAGACTGGCGGAACCGCAGAAGCGGAAATGAAAAAATGCGGCGGTATGTGCGCCCCCGCCGGAATTGTGGTAGAATGTAAAAGAAAAACGCGCCTCACGCTTATGAAAGGAAGTGCCGCATATATGAGCAAGAATCATGAAAAAAACTGTTTTATCACCGGAATGACGGATGGCCTGGGCCTCGCCATGGCAAAACAGCTCCTGCAGGAGGGCTGGAAGGTCTTCGGAGGAGGCCGCAGGCCGGAACGCCTGGGCACCTTGCAGAAGGAATTCCCCCAGTCTCTTTTCCCCCTGCATCTGGATGTTACGGATGCCGGCTCTCTTCTCAAAGCCAGAAAAGCTGTGGAAGGGAAAACGCAGGCTTTGGATATGGTCGTAAACTGCGCGGGGGTTTTCCGTCAGGAATGCGACGCCCCTCTGGAAGCCACCGACGTGGAAGCCGCTCTCGGCGTTATGGATATCAACGCCATAGGGCCCATGCGGGTGACAAAAATCTTCCTTCCGCTTCTGCAGAAGGGGCAGGAGCCCGTCCTTGTGCATGTATCCTCGGAATCCGGTTCCCTCACAGGGAATACTCAGCACCACCGTTATGATTACTGCATGTCCAAGGCAGCGCTCAATATGTTCACTGTGCTGCTCCGCCACGATCTTCCTCCTATGGGGATCCGGGTCTTTGCCGTCCACCCAGGCTGGATGCACACTGCCATGGGAGGGCCTCAGGCTCCGCTTTCCCCGGAGGAATCAGCCCGGGGGATCCTTTCCCTGGCCGAAACCATGGGCCGGGAGGAGGATCCCGTGTTCTTCGATTATGACGGAAACGTGCATCCTCTCTGAGAACGCCCCAAAAAGATGGAACATAAGCGCCTCTCAAGCCCGGCTTTTCCTACAGCCACGTGATCCGCTCTTCTACTTCAAATAGGCGGCACAGTCAGCAAAGCCGGCACAGGCCGCAGCTTGTGCGGCTGCAAGATCCCATACCTGCCGTCTCCGCGTGTCTCCACGGCTTGGTTCCCCATCCTGCTCCCCTGCGGCCCTGCCGTGTACTTTTCCCGCATCCCCTCCAAGTGTATGCTCAGGAAGAAATTTTTGTGCGGTTTCGCTTCCGGGTGAAACTTTTTGCCCTTCTCAAACGTATATACATATATATCGGTACATACATATGCTGTCGCTGCGCCTGTGCACCCGAGAAATTCCCTTTGAGTGACGCCGCAGCGGAGGCAGAGGGAATTTCCTATGAAACAAAAAGCGGCCGCCATGCCGCAGGAAGGGAAAAAGCCATGAAGAAGCCGCGCCTCTCCCGACTATCTGAAAAAGAGCATAAATGGAAAAGTCTCGGTGTGCCGAAGCTCCTGCGCGCTTCGCGCCATTTCTCCGGTCCCTTCGAGGGGAAGAGGAAACAGAAGCCCAGGGTTTCCAGAAGCGCGCCGTGTCCGTATATGGGTGCGGATACTCCTGGAGGCACGGAGAGCACAGACTGCACAGAGGCCGTAAGCCATGCGGGCCATACAAGCGGCGAAGCCGGCCTTCCCGAAAAGGATGCCCGGTATGCCCGGTACGCACGGTACGATCTGTATGCACAGCACGCATGGCGCACGCAGCAAGCACAACAAGCGCAGCAACCGCGAAACGTCCAAAACTCCCGAAAGCGCCGCCTCTCCCTTCTCGCCATCCTTCCCCTGTTTTCTCTCCTTGCGGCGGCGGCTGCGTTCATACTTCTCCCCGGTCTTCCCACAAGGGAAAAGGGTTCTTTTATGAACAGGCTTTCCCTGTTTATATGGCCGCTCTGCATCGCCCTGATCTCCTGGGGCATACAACCGCTGGCAGACGGTCCTCTCCGCGTCCGGTTTCCTCCCTTCCCCAGACTTTCCTATATTCTTGCTTTTGGGGGTTCCGGAATCCTGCTCCTGCTGCAGCTCCGTCAGCTTTATACGATGCTTTTCCCCTCTGCTTGGAGCTTTCCGGCGGAATATGCGGCTCTCCTGGGGCTGGCCCTTTTTACCGCTGCCCTCGGAATCTACGTCCTCTCCGTAATCGGGGGAAACAGGGCGTAAACCGCAAAAGACTCCGGCCTTCCGCCTCCCGCATCCCGGCCCTCGGTGCGTGCGGGCCGGAAAAACAGGCGTCTGCCCCTGTGCAGGCCTCAAACATATGGTTATGAAAAACGGCTCTTCCTC
>URRG01000363.1 GCA_900550095.1 uncultured Oscillospiraceae bacterium | reverse complement strand
AAGGGTGGTCGTATCTCCGACGGATGTAAAGCCCTTTTTAGAGTTGGGGGATATTTTTGCTTCCGGCCTGGATGCGGAGACTACCGGCGCCATAATGCAGATGCAGGAAGATATGAAAAACAAGACGTCCGGCGTATTTTCCTTCCTGGCTGTGGACGGCAGCCGGCTGGTAATGGCCTATCACGCCTTGGGGGTGAATGATTGGTTTCTGCTCACCCTTGTGCCGGCTGATCTCATATCAGGGGGAGCTAATGCGTATATTTTTCAGTCCTTCGCGATCGTCGGAGGGGTTATCGTGCTGTCCGCTCTTTTCATTGTGATGACTATCCGCTTTTATCGGAAAAACAGAAGGGAATTAGAAAAAAGCGCTTTTACGGATCCGCTCACGGGCGGGATGAACAACGCCGCCTTTCAGAGAGAATGCCAAAGATTCACGGAGGCCGCGCCCCCGTTTACCTATACGGTCGCTTTGTTGAATGTGAAGGGGTTTAAGCTGATCAATGAAATTTACGGCATAGAAGCGGGAAACGACACTTTGAAATATATGTATGCGGTTCTGAAAAAGCATATTCGGGAAGGAGAACTGGCTGCGCGGGGAGAAGCGGATTATTTTTTCCTGGCCCTGCGGGAAAATGACCCGGAAGCTATCCAGGAAAGGCTGGATAGTGTGATCCGGGACATCAATTCCTTTACAAAATACGCAGATATCAAGCATTATTTGATTATCCGTCAGGGGGCCTGTCTGGTGGATGAACCGGGCCTTGATACGGCTATTCTGCAGGATCGGGCCAGAACGGCTTTCCGTATGGGGCAGGAAGAAAATAGATGTGCCTTTTACAGTGCAGACCTGACGAAAAAGCTGCAGAAGGAACAGGAATTGAACGTCTTGTTTGAGTCTGCCATTCAGGGCCGTGAGTTTCAGGTATATCTGCAGCCGAAGGTCCGTCTGAAAGACGGTTCTTTAGGCGGCGCAGAGGCGTTGGTTCGATGGAATCATCCCCATCTGGGAACGATTTCACCGGGGGATTTTATACCGGTTTTTGAAAAAAGCGAAAATATATGCGTGTTGGATCTCTATGTCTTTGAGGAAGTCTGCAGACTTTTGAAGCAGTGGCGCGACGCGGGAGAGGATATGGTTCCGGTTTCTGTAAACCTTTCCAGAGTGAATTTTAAGAACCTACATTTTTTGCTTGCCTATGCGAGGGTGAAAGAAAAATACGATATACCGGACGGTTTTCTGGAGCTGGAGGTAACGGAATCTGTGTTCTTTGACGAGCAGCAGCGGGCGGCCCTCTGGAACTCGGTGGAGCAGATGCATATGCACGGTCTGTCCTGTTCTCTGGACGATTTCGGGGTGGGATATTCTTCTTTAGGGCTTCTGAAGGAAATAGATGTGGATACCATCAAGCTGGACCGGCAGTTTTTTGTGGACATCGAAAATCCTAAAGCTCAAAATGTGGTGGAGAGCTTTGTCAGGCTTGCGGAAAAACTGGGGATCCATGTTGTGGCGGAGGGTATAGAGACGAGAGAACAGCTGGAATTTCTTCGCCGCATACGCTGTGAAATGGTGCAGGGATACGTTTTTTCGAAGCCGCTCGCGGCAGCGGAATTTGCACAATGGCGGCGGAGAGGCGGGAGCTTGTGATTGATTTTAAGGCGCCTGCTGTTTTCAAAAGCCGGCTGCTATGCGCATCACGGGCTCTAATATGTGAGACAAAGATGTAACAATGCGTCTGCATACGGAAAGGATTTCATCTATGAAGTTTATAATAGAGCATATGTCTAAAAGCTATGAGAAAAAACAGGTTTTGAGGGATATCGATTTTACCTTTGAAAGCGGCAGGATCTACGGCCTGCTGGGCAGGAACGGAGCAGGAAAGACAACGCTTTTTAACTGCCTGAACCGGGATATAAGGGCGGATGGAGGGAGCTTTTGCCTGGAAGAAAACGGAGTGCGCAGAGATGTGCGTCCCGAAGACGTGGGATATGTTCTTTCCGCCCCTGTCGTTCCTGAATTTCTCACAGGAAGGGAATTTTTGAAGTTCTTTCTCGACATCAACGAGGCTTCTATAGAAAGCAGAATGAGCATAGATGAATGCTTCGAGCTGGTAAGCATCGCGCCCGATGACAGGGACCGTCTCCTGAAGGATTACTCCCACGGTATGAAGAATAAAATGCAGATGCTGATCAATATCATAGCAAAGCCCAATTTGCTTCTTCTGGATGAGCCCCTTACTTCTCTGGATGTGGTGGTGGCCGAAGAAATGAAGCAGCTGCTCCGTTCTCTGAAGCAAGGGCGTGTTACTATTTTTTCTACCCATATTCTGGATTTGGCGCTGGATCTCTGCGATGAGATCGTGCTTCTGAGCCGCGGGGAGCTGGAGGCCGTGGATAAAAACAATCTGGACAGCCGGGAATTCAGAGAAAAAATTATAGAAGCCCTACGGGAGGAAAGCCATGAGGACGCTTAAAACTCTGCAGCTGTCTTTTTCTTTGAAAAATACATACAGGGTCAACAGTATTCTGTATTCCCTGAAGCAGATCCCTCTTGTAAAGAAGATCCTGCCGGAAAGGCTGTATTCTGTCCGCGGCTGTAAGGTTTTTGCCAACGTGCTTTCTGTACTGTGGGAGTTGGTTTCCGTCTTTTTGGGGAAGCTCCTGTATTTCCTCATCATGGTCTCGGGAGCAGGGGCTTTGTATGCGGGCCTTCCCCCGGCAGACATATTTCTGCATATCCTTCTGTTTCTCACGGTGATTGGCGCGTTTACAAACACGAATCTTTTCAACCCCTCCCGGGATAAATATTACGCGATGATCCTAATGCGGATGGATGCCCGTTCCTATACGCTTGTAAACTATGGATATGCCATTTTGAAGCTTACGGCAGGTTTTCTGCCCTTCTCCGTGCTTTTCGGGCTGGGAAGCGGCGTCCCTCTCTGGCTCTGCCTGCTGTTTCCATTTTCGGTTGCCGGCATGAAAATGGCGGTGGCGGCATCCTCTTTGCGGGATTTTGAGCGCAGGGGCCTGGCGTATAACGAAAATCGCCTGGGGAAATTTTTCTGGCTGGCGGTGTTCCTGCTTTTG
>URRG01000362.1 GCA_900550095.1 uncultured Oscillospiraceae bacterium | reverse complement strand
GGGGACAGTGGCCGTTATGTGTCCCACCATGAGCCTTGCGGCGTCCGTCCTGTTCAGCGTCATTTTGGGAGAGGAGCCGGTGGAACAGCTTCCTGCCATTTGGGCGGGAACGCTGCTGAAAAATTTCCCCATGGCTTTTTTCTGGAATATGTTTGCCGCTGCCCCGTTTACGCACTGGCTTTTCGGAAGGATATTCCGAAAAGGATAAGGGAGCAGGGCCGCATGAGGTCTTAGGGTACGGTCGTTGGCCGCCGATGCGGATCGTTTCCCGCTTCGCAGGATACACGCACGGTCAAACCGGTGTCGGTATGCCGCTCCGTCCGGTTGAGAGCCCGGCATACTGGCATATGCGGGGGATTCACCCCGCCTGCGGCTGAAAGACTATTGCGTACTGAGCCATGGTGACCTGCAGAGGCAGGTTCGAATGCAAAAGCAGGCCGCCGGAGACAGTCCGGAGGCCTGCTTTTGCTTGGGTTTCATAAAACGGTTAGGGCCTTTTTCCCGTATAGATGTGCAGACGTATGCGCGCGCAGAGGAGCCGGAGCGGGGGAAACTGCGCAGGAGGGATGGAGAGCAGGACAGGGGGAGGAACTATCTCTTTCTGCTTTTCTGCCGCTGTTTTCTCTCATATATGACAAAAACCGTATGCTATAATGGGCTTTGGAAATAGGGGGCCTTCTGGCCGGGCATAGAAAAAGGGCTGTTAGGCTGTTTTCTCCGCGGACATGGCTCGCGATTTTCAGCCGGTTATAGCCCTGAATAGGAAGCAATCAAAAGGAGAAAGCTGTTTTTAGAACAAAGTGACCAATAGAACCAGAATGTTATAGTGGATTTTTTAAGAAAATATACGAAAACCCTTGATATTTGATGGAATTGTGGTATTCTTAAATCAGAATATTTGAAGAGGAGGCCGTTTCAAAATGGGAATAGCAAAATCGGAAAATAATTTCCCCCTGTATTTGTTCCATCAGGGAACCAATACAAAGGCGTATGAATATATGGGTGCGCACAGGATAGAGGGGAATGGCCGCGAAAAGCCGAAGCTGGAGTTTCGCGTTTGGGCTCCCAACGCTGAGGCGGTATCCTTGGTGGGGGATTTCAACCGCTGGGATCCGGACGCCGACCCCATGGAAAAAATCAGCGGCGGGGTGTGGGAGGTCGTTCTGGAAGAAGAGCTTCCCAGATTTGCCGCATATAAATACTGCGTTACCCAGGCGGACGGCAGGCGGGTCATGAAAAGCGATCCGTATGCCTATCATTTTGAGACGAGGCCCAACAACGCGTCGCTGTATTACGATATTTCCGGTTATGAATGGGGGGACTCCGAGTGGTTCCGCCGGCGGGACAACGGGGATATTCTCTCGAAGCCCATGAATGTTTACGAGGTCCATGCGGGCTCTTGGCGTACATATCAGGACGGAAATGCTTTTTCCTATAAAAAGCTGGCGGATGAGCTGATCCCGTATGTGAAGGAAATGGGGTACACCCATATGGAGTTCATGCCGCTGATGGAATATCCCTTCGACGGTTCCTGGGGATACCAGGTTTCCGGGTATTTCGCGCCTACCTCCCGGTATGGGGAGCCCAGGGATTTCATGTATTTTGTGGACAAGTGCCATCAGGCAGGCATCGGCATCATTATGGACTGGGTGCCTGCTCATTTCCCCAAAGACGAATTCGGGCTGGCCAGGTTCGACGGGACCCCCTGCTATGAATACGCGGATCCCCGAAAGGGCGAGCATAAGGACTGGGGGACCCTGGTATTTGACTACGGGCGCAACGAGGTGATCAGCTTTTTGATTTCCAGCGCCATGTTCTGGCTGGAAAAATATCATATCGACGGCCTTCGGGTGGACGCTGTGGCTTCCATGCTGTATCTGGATTACAGCCGGAAGGACGGCGAATGGGCCCCCAACAAGGACGGCGGAAAGGAAAATCTGGAGGCTGTGGCCTTCCTGCAGAAGCTCAATGAATCCGTACTCACGGAATTCCCATCCGCTATGATGATCGCGGAGGAATCCACTTCCTGGCCCATGGTGACGAAGCCGGGCTACTGCGGCGGGCTGGGCTTTACCCTGAAATGGAACATGGGCTGGATGAACGACATGCTTCATTATATGAGCTTGGATCCCATTTACAGGAAATTCAACCATGACAATATCACATTCTCGTTCTTCTATGCGTTTTCTGAAAATTTCCTTCTGCCCATTTCCCATGACGAGGTGGTGCACGGCAAGTGCTCTTTGATGAACAAGATGCCCGGGGAGTATGAGCAGAAATTTGCCGGAGTCCGGGCTTTCATGGGGTATATGATGGCCCACCCCGGGAAAAAGCTTCTCTTTATGGGCAGCGAACTGGGGCAGTTCATCGAGTGGGACTACAAAAAGGAGCTGGACTGGATGCTCCTTCAGTATCCCGCCCATGAAAAGCTGCACCGTTTCTTCAAGGATTTGAACAGCTTTTATCTGGATACGCCGCCGCTCTGGGAGGTGGATTACTCCTGGGAGGGCTTCAACTGGATTTCAAACGACGATTACTCTCAAAGCGTCATAGCCTTCCGCCGCATAGGGAAGGACGGCAAGGAGATCATCGCCGTATGCAATTTTGTTCCGGTGGAGAGGGAGAACTACCGCATCGGCGTTCCCACCCCGGGGATTTACGCGGAGATCTTCAGTACGGACAGCGAGATATACGGCGGAAGCGGCATCACAAACGGGGATACCATCCGCAGTGAAAAGGAGCCCATGCACGACTGCGAGGAATCCATTTCCCTGCGCCTGCCGCCTCTTTCTGTGATCTATCTCCGCTGCAGGCGGAAGCGCCCGGTGAGGAAGCCCGCCGGGGAAGGAACGAAGTCTTCTTCGGTCAAAAAGGCTGGGCGGGGCGCCAAAAAAACGGCGGCCGAAGGCGAGAGGACGAAGAAAACCGCCGGGCGCGGGGCTGCTAAAGCGCCGGCGCGGGGAAGAAAATCCAAAAAAGAGGAATGATTCCGCCGAAGCGCGGCGGGAAGGAAAACACAGCCTGCGGCCGGGAGCGCCGGCTTGCGGGAAGCTAAAAAGGTCTTTGCAAGACTTTTCATAATTTCATTCA
>URRG01000361.1 GCA_900550095.1 uncultured Oscillospiraceae bacterium | reverse complement strand
ACCCTGCCGGGCGGCGTAAAAATCAAGAAAGGAAAGCTTCGGGGCGCGGAAAGCAACGGAATGCTTTGTTCCCTGGGCGAGCTGGGGCTTACTCCCCATGATTTCCCCTCTGCTGTTGAGGATGGAATTTTTGTTCTGACGGAGGAAGACGGCTGCGACCTCACATTGGGGAAGCCTATTCAGCAAGCTATCGGTCTTAACGATACTGTCGTGGAGTTTGAAATAACCTCCAACCGGCCAGACTGTTTTTCCGTTATCGGTCTGGCAAGGGAAGCCGCCGCTACCTTTAATGTCCCCCTCACGCTTCATGTTCCCTCTGTAAAGGGCGGACACGGTGACTGCAGCAGCCTTCTGGATGTAAAGATCGAGGCGGAGGATCTTTGCTCCGTATATTCCGCTAAAGTCGTCAAAAATGTCCGGGTAAAGCCCTCTCCCCGCTGGCTTCGGGAGCGGCTCCGTGCCATGGGTGTACGCCCCATCAACAACATTGTGGATATCACCAATTATGTGATGCTGGAATACGGCCAGCCCATGCATGCCTTCGATCTCCGCTTTGTGGAAGAAGGGAAGATCCGCATCCGCCGGGCAAGGGATGGAGAAACCATTACCACGCTGGACGGTGTGGACCGCATCCTGACCGGCAAACAGCTCATCATTGCAGACGCCAAAAAGCCCATCGCCATTGCAGGCGTTATGGGCGGCGAATACAGCGGCATAATGGACGACACTACCACCATTGTTTTTGAATCCGCCTGCTTCAATGCTGCTTCCGTCCGCACCACTGCCAGGGATCAGGGGATGCGCACAGACGCTTCCTCCCGCTATGAGAAGGGGCTTGATCCCAACAACTGCCTCCCGGCTCTGGAGAGGGCCTGTGAGCTGGTGGAGCTTCTGGACGCCGGCGATGTGATGGACGGTCAAATCATGGATTCTCATTTCAGCGGGGAGTGCCGTCGCATCCATCTGGATACAGATTGGATCAACCGATTTTTGGATCTGCAGCTCTCCCAAGAGGAAATGAAGGCGATCCTGGAAAAGCTCGGCTGCGGGTTCGACGGCGAAGACATCCTGGTGCCCACATATAGGCCGGATTTGGAGCATAAAGCGGATATCGCAGAGGAAATCGCCCGATTCTATGGGTATAATAAAATCCCGGGCACTTCCCTTTCCGGAGGCGCCCAGGGAAAATACACCGAAAAACAGAAATTTGAGCGTGCGATCCATACGATGATGCGGGCTCTGGGCGCCAGTGAAATCATGACGTATTCTTTCATCAGTCCCAAATACTATGACAGGATCGGCATGCCAGCCGAAGCGCCAGAGCGCAACTCCGTGAAAATCTCAAATCCTTTGGGTGAAGATACCAGCGTCATGCGCACCACTGCCCTTCCCTCCATGATGGAAGTTTTGGCGAGAAACTATAACAACCGCAATGAAAAGGCTTGGCTCTACGAATTGGCTGTGGAGTATATCCCCACGTCCCCTGAGACTCTGCCGGTGGAAAAGAATACCCTGATTGCCGGCCTTTACGGCGCGGATGCCGATTTCTTCCTGGCCAAGGGAATGGTGGAGCAGCTTTTTGAACGTTTGGGCGTTCTGGATTGGGATATTGAGGCCTCTTCTTCGGAATATGGATATCATCCGGGCCGGTGTGCAGTTCTCTCCATCCACGGGAAAAAGCTGGGAACCTTAGGAGAGATTCATCCGTCTGTTTGTGAAAATTACGGGATCGGCGGGCGTGTTGTGTGTTTCTCTCTGGATGTGGACTGTATGTTTGAGAATTCTGTCCGCGAGAAGACGTATACGCCTCTCCCGAAATTCCCGGCTGTAACGCGGGATCTGGCCCTTATCTGTGATGAAAGCATTCCTGTACTCACGCTGGAAAAGGCCATTGCCGCCGGCGGCGGGGCGCTTTTGGAAAAAATTTCGCTCTTTGACGTATATAAGGGTGCGCAGATCGATAAAGATAAAAAGAGTGTTGCTTTCAATATCGTTCTGCGTTCCAAAGAAGGGACCCTTACGGACGAGCAGATCAACGGCACGATGAAAAAAATAATGAAGGAATTGGAAAAAACGGGTGCATATCTCCGTTCCTGATTCTTGTTCACAATTTAGTTCTTGCTTTTGCCCCTGTGATGTTGTATCATGTATATATTATTTCATATTTAACAGAATGATTTCCGAAATCAGGTTGAAGCAGCATAGGAGGTGTTTTTGTGTTAGACAAAACGATGACGTTTTCCCTGGGAAGGGACAGGAAGCAGGATATTAAGAAAATCCTGACGATTGTATACGACGCCCTGAAGGAAAAAGGATATAAACCCATCAATCAGATGGTAGGATATATTCTTTCTGAGGATCCCACCTATATCACTACCCATAACGGCGCCCGGAGCCTGATTTGCAAAATAGATCGGGATGAATTGCTGCAGATCCTTTTAGAATCCTATCTGGAGGAGTGATTCTCCCTTCTTCCCAATTTGATTTCGGAAAGCAAGCGAATATGTTGTAATTTTGATACACGAATGATGCTAGGAGGCTGGTTTGCATGAATGAGAAAACGAAATTCCCCATGTATAAAGGGAAACCGTTGGTTCGCTGCGGCGATACGATCTATTACGGCAGTATGAAGGATAAATACGTAGTCAAGCTGGAGGTAAAAAGCAAGAAAAAGGTAAAGGATCTGGATGTAGCCGATAAAGTTACGATTCAGCTGATGTATACGGATCCCAATATCCGCTCCAGAAAACAGATTGTGAAATCCAGCGAAAAACCCGGCTTATATCTTGCGCTTGACATTGCCGATGTCTGGCTCAACAGAGCTCTGGCAGAATAAGACGAAAAAACTCCCGGAGAGATTCTTCTCCGGGAGTTTTTTCGCCTCTTCTCAGCGATTTGTCTGAGATGTCCCCCTATTTGTCTGAAACTGCGTCCATTGAAAGCCTGCAAGAGGGAATTAAACCTGCTTTTCTCTTAATACGGTAGGATCTGCCTTTTTCCTTCTCCCTGTTTGATCCTGTTCCGGTACTCTTTCAGCTGAAAAGAGAGCTCACCGGATTTTGAAAAAGGGCCGCCTATAGAAACGGCGGCCCCAC
>URRG01000360.1 GCA_900550095.1 uncultured Oscillospiraceae bacterium | reverse complement strand
GGGTTGGACTGCGGTTCCTGCGGCGCGCCTTCCTGCCGGTCTCTGGCGGAAGACGTAGTGAAGGGCGAGGCGAAGGAGAGCGATTGTATTTTTGTTCTGCGTGAGGAAATCCGCACGATGGCTAACATGTTGGAATCTATCGGCGGCTTTGTGCCGGGAAACATGCATAAAGAGGAAAAGAAAGAAGATTCCGGCAGCTGACGAAAGGGGCAGGAATCGTTTTCGAAAAGATTACTGGATAGCAAGGATGATTGCTGAAAAGAAAACTTTTGCTTTATGACAAAGGCTTATATCATTGGAAAAACTGCCGAAAGGGAGGCTGCAGATGGAAGACAGGATGGAGATAAAAACGGCTGGCAGAGCAGAGGAACAATTAAAAGAAAAACTGACGGTATCGGCTTTGGCAGAAGCCTTGGGGGCGGAATGGTTGGTGGAAGGAGAGAAGGAGAGAATTATCCAGGCTGGGTATGTATGCGATCTTTTGAGCTGGGCCATGGCAAGACTGCCGGAAGGCGCCGCCTGGATGACGGTAATGGGAAATTTGAATGCAGTGGCTGTTTGTTCCCTGAAGGATGGCGCTTGTATTGTATTGACGGATAGCGCCCCTCTGGATGAAAATGCCAGGGACAGAGCAGAGATAGAAGAGATCCCTATCCTGCGGGTGGAAGCAGGAGCCTATGAAACGGTCCTTCGTTTGGGCGAATTGCTGAGGGAAACACCGTGAAAATCCAATATGACTTGCACCTGCATTCCTGCCTTTCTCCCTGTGGAAGCGACGACATGACTCCCTGTAATCTGGTGAATATGGCGGCTCTCCTGGGGTACGATATGATCGCTGTGACTGACCACAACAGCTGCCTCAATGCCGGGGCCGCCATAGCTGCAGGAAAGCAGGCGGGTATTGCGGTGGTGCCGGGAATGGAACTTTGCACAGCAGAAGAAGCCCATGTGGTGTGTCTTTTCCCCACGCTGGAGGATGCCCTGCAGTTTCAGGTATATGTAGATGGAAAAAGCTATTTGGTGGAAAACCGTCCCGATATTTTTGGCAGGCAGTTGATTATGGGAGAAGAAGATGTTTTGGTGGGAGAAGAACCCCGCCTGCTCTTGAACGCTACGAAAATTACCGCTCAGGAAGCCTCTCATGCGGCGCGGCTTTTTCATGGGACGGCGTTTCCGGCCCATATTGACCGGGATTCCTTCAGCCTTTTGACCAGCTTGGGGTCTATTCCGCCGGAGGCGGAGTTCCATGCGGCAGAGATCACGGCTTCCGGCGATGTGGAGAAACTTGTTCATACGAATCCAGAGCTGCAGGATATGATCCTTTTGTTGGATTCCGATGCCCATTATTTGGAGGACATGCGCGATCCCGGGTCCTGGCTGGATTTGCCGGAGAATTCTGCGTCCTGTCTGATCGCCGTTTTAAATGGTGAGGAAAAAATTTCCTGGGGAAGGAAGTAGACGTTTTGATCAAGGAGGGCCCGAAGAAGGATGCAAGGCAGAAAGAAAACAATAAAATAAGGAGGAATAAGAAGGTGAGCCTGTATGTAGTTAAATTATTAACGAAGTACAGGCTTGTTTTATTCTTGATTTTCAACAGAAATGAATACAGAAATTAGCGCAAATGAATAAATCTAATGAAATTATATCGATACAAGAAATATAGTAAATATTTGTATCGTTTGATACAAATATTTATCGTTAATAATTTGACATTTTTCATTTATCTTAATGCGATTTTTTGATCGGATTTCACAAAATATTCTGGATTTTAAGCGGGCGGTATGCTATACTGAGATGCGTACATATAATGCGGTGGCAGAGTTGTTGAATATTATTCTTTCATTACACAGAAAAAGTTACCATTCTGACAAACTCATAAATTGCCTCTGCTTTACAAAAATTCTCAAAATTTCAGGGAGGAAGAAGAATGCAGAAACGTATCAGCAACCTGCCGTTCACCGGGACTCCGGAGCAGGAAGAAAAATTGAACGCAGTGCTTGCTCGCCATAAGGGCGAAAAGGGCGCCATCATGCCCTGCCTGCAGGAGGCTCAGGAGATTTATGGATATCTGCCTGTGGAAGTGCAGACCATGATCGCTAAGGGACTGGGTGTTCCTCTGGAGGAGGTGTTCGGTGTCTCCACCTTTTATTCTCAGTTTTCGCTGACCCCCAAAGGAAAATACAATATTTCCGTATGTCTTGGGACGGCGTGCTATGTCAAGGGAGCCGCCGCAATATTGGAACAGATCACGAAGAATATCGGGATCCAGCCGGAGGAATGCACTCCCGACGGGCTCTTTTCGCTCACGGCCTGCCGCTGCATCGGAGCCTGCGGCCTGGCCCCTGTAATGACCATCAACGACGAGGTGTACGGGCGTCTCGTTCCCGAAGAAGTGGACGGCATCCTGGCTAAATATAAAGAAGGCAATGCGTGAGCTGGCGCTGAATGTGATGGATATCACGCAGAATTCCATTTCTGCAGGCGCTACGTTGATCCATATTACTGTGGAGGAAAGCGCCTCTAAGGATCGGCTTTCCATTGCCGTGGAGGATAACGGATGCGGCATGACGGAGGAGCAGGTCAGAAGCGTGATCGATCCCTTTTACACTACGCGCACCACCCGGAAGGTGGGGCTCGGCGTCCCGCTGTTTAAAATGGAGGCGGAGATGACGGGAGGTTCCTTCCGGATCGATTCCGAGAAGGGAAAGGGGACAAAGCTCCTGGCGGAATTTGTGCCCTCTCATGTGGATATGATCCCTCTCGGAAATATCACCGATACTGTTTTTCTGTTGATCACCTGTAACCCTGAGCTGGATTTTGTCTATCGCAGGGTGAAGGAAGAAGCGGAATTTGTTTTGGATACCAGAGATCTGCGGAAGATTTTAGGGGAGGATGCGCCTCTGAATGCACCGGAGGTAGCCCAGTGGCTGAAAGGGTATCTGGAGGAACAAACTGAATTGCTAGAAGGAGGAAATTCGATATGAAAACGTTAGCTGAGCTGCAGGCTATTCGAGATAAGGCCCGTATGCAGGTTGGCCTGCGTTCTGAAGGCGGCGCGGAGCTGCGCGTGCAGGTCGGCATGGCTACCTGCGGCATCGCGGCGGG
>URRG01000359.1 GCA_900550095.1 uncultured Oscillospiraceae bacterium | reverse complement strand
GCAGGGACCTCCATCATGCCCCCGAAGATCCCGCGCAGCTCGGGCAGGCCGTCCGGCAGGCCGTAGTTGCGGCAGTCATCCCCCGTAGAAGCTATCATTTCAGATTCCCCGTTCACCGTATCCAGCATGGGCATGCTGAGATCCAGCTGTTCCGTGCAGGGCTTTCCCCGCGCCATATTCAGGCTCAGCCCCTGAGCCTTGAACGCGTCATAGGCCTTTTGAAGCTTTTCTTTTTCAATAGCAAGTGCGCTTTTATCCAGTGAAAGATAATCCAAAATGAGCATCTCCCTTTATAAAATTGCAAAAGCAGGCAGGCTTTTCTCTTATTTTACTTGATACAGCCAATAAATGCAAGATAAAAAATGTTTTCCTGCATTCTGCCAATGAACGGCAAAAAAGCCCCTCCCTTTCTGTATGAACTGGCCAAACCCTATTATAGAAGCATGTATTCGTCCGAAAATACAGCGCTATTGGCAGAAAGATACAGAGGAACGGCTCTGCACTTCCAACACTGGCCCCGTTTCTTTCAGAATATGACGTTCCCGCCGGCACAGTTCCGCCGCTTTCACATGCGCTCGGCTGCGGCACACTCACAGAGGGGAGCTTTATACGGCAAAAACGGCCTCCGGAAGACGAATTCTTCTTCCGGAAGCCGTTATGCCCATTTACGTAACACCTGCAGCGACAGCTGGATCAGAATTCTGCCGAACCGGTAGTTCTGGGGAACAGAAGCACATCCCGGATGTTGGAGAGACCTGTAAGGTACATCACCAGCCGCTCAAATCCCAGGCCGAAGCCCGCATGCTTTGCCCCGCCGTAACGGCGCAGATCCAGATACCACCAGTAATCCTTTTCATCCATGCCGTCCGCGTGAATGCGCGCTTCCAAGAGCTCCAGCCGCTCTTCGCGCTGGCTGCCTCCCACGATCTCGCCGATGCCGGGAACGAGCAGATCTACAGCAGCCACCGTTTTCCCGTCATCATTCAAACGCATATAGAAGGATTTGATCTCCTTGGGATAGTCGGTCACAAACACGGGCCGGCCAAACACCTTTTCCGTAAGATACTTTTCATGCTCGGTCTGCAGATCGCTCCCCCAGGACACCTTATATTCAAACTCATCGTTATGCTCTTCCAGGATCTTTACGGCCTCCGTATAGGTAATGCGCGCAAATTCCGCATGTATCACACCGCTGAGACGCTCCAGAAGCCCTTTATCCACAAACTGGTTGAAAAAGGCCAGATCGTCGGGGCAGGTCTCCATTACGTAACGGATCACATATTTCATCATGGCTTCCGCCAGTTCCATATCGTCGTCCAGATCCGCAAAGGCGATCTCAGGCTCGATCATCCAGAATTCTGCCGCATGACGAGGGGTAAAGGAACGCTCCGCCCGGAAGGTGGGCCCGAACGTGTAGATCTTCCCGAAGGCCATGGCCATGCATTCCCCTTCCAGCTGGCCGGATACCGTCAGGGACGTATGCTTCTGGAAGAAATCCTGAGAATAATCCACACGGCCCTCATCATCCTTCGGCAGATTCTCCAGATCCAGAGTGGTCACATGGAACATCTCGCCCGCCCCTTCGCAGTCGCTTCCCGTGATAAGCGGCGTATGGACATAGACAAAATTCTGCTCCTGAAAGAACTTGTGCAGCGCGTAGGCGGCCGCCGAACGCACCCGGAACGCGGCGCTGAACGTATTGGTGCGGGGACGCAGATGCGCGATGGTGCGCAGGTATTCCAGAGAATGGCGCTTTTTCTGCAGGGGATAATCGGGCGTGGAAAGCCCCTCCACCTCTACGGCGTCGGCGTGAATCTCCAGAGGCTGCTTCATGCCGGGCGTGAGGACCACCTGTCCGCTGACCCTGAGAGCAGCTCCTACATTCATTTTTACGATCTCCCGGAAATTTTCCACCTTGCCGTCTTCCAGCACAATCTGGAGGCCCTTAAAACAGCTGCCGTCGTTCAGCTCTATAAAACCAAGGACTTTGGAGTTTCGCACGGTCCTAACCCACCCGCAGACCGTCACAGTCTTGCCGCTCAATTCATCAGCTCTGGCATACAGCTCCTTGATTTCCATCCGTTTCATGATCTATCCTCCAAGCAAAAAATTTCCGGCGGTTTCCCTGCCGTTCCAGCGGCACACAATCCTGCGCACCGCCTCATTGATTGATTTTTTTATTATAGTACATTGCCTGCCGAAAAGCAAGGAATCCTGTGCAGAATCCCCCTTATCCGTAACCTGTGCCAAACAAAACTTTTTATTCCCGCTTCATCGAAGTTTGAAAAGAGAGCAAAAAATAAAAAAGCACCCGCTCTGCGGATGCTTTTTGGCGGAGAGGATGCGACTCGAACGCACAATGCCTTGCGGCACACCACATTTCCAATGTGGCTCCTTACCATTAGAATACCTCTCCATGGCAATCTGATTCTATACTCTGCCTGACAAGTTAGTATTATAACCAAGGCGGAGAAAAAAATCAAGTCCTTTTTTCAAAATTATCTTTTCTTTTTCATTTTGCTGTAAAACCAGTATATGCGCTCCAAAGAAAGGAAAAATATTAGTGAATTATACCAATATATTCCTTTAAAAAGCAGAAAATAAGTTGTATGGAGCTCTCAACACTGGTATAATAAATAAGAAATCCAGTCAAAAAATCCGGATACTATAAAAATGCACAGAATACATCCAAAACCGGCAGGCAGCATTTCCCCAGCTTCTATTTGCCCACAGAGAGAAAAGCGGTTTTCCGACGCTCCTCTGCAGGTCCGCATAGTCTTTGTATAAAAACAGAACCGTGTCTTTAGGAGCACCGGCTTCCTGCTAGGATAGTTTTCCAATATGCTTTCAGCCGTATCTTTTCCTCTCTTCAAGAAGAACGGTTTTCAGCACTGCCTCCGCCGACGGTTAAGATACATTTCAATATGGAAAATCCGTATCTCTAATGAATTTTGGCCGACGGCCGGCAGAATAGCGCAAACGCGCAAGATCCTATAAACATAAAACAGGTGGTGTAACATGAATAAGAAAAAAGGCGGAAAAACTGCCGCCGTCGTCGATATCGGCTCCAATATGCTGCGCATGCAGATATCCCAGCTGCGAAAAGGAGTCG
>URRG01000358.1 GCA_900550095.1 uncultured Oscillospiraceae bacterium | reverse complement strand
TCGGGCAAAGCCTTCTTCAGCCTGCTGCAGTCCGCAGGCTCTGAAACAGCGCGATTCCGCACACCTGCAGACTAAAACGCCTCAACGGGCGGGGAGAGGAGAGACCCATGCCATCCGCACCACCGAACGGCCAGAGCCGGAACATCCCCTATACGCTCATTCGTTCCAAACGGAAAACCGTTTCTATCCATATCCTTCCCTCGGGCGGCATCGAAGTCCGGGCGCCTTTGCGCGCGCCGGTAAAGGCCATCGAAGGCTTTCTGCATGAAAAAAGAGAGTGGATCTGCCTGCACGTGCAAAGAAACCGGGAACTTTACCGGCAGAAGGAAACCAGTCTGGAACAATTCCCCCGTGAGCTCCCCTTTTTAGGAGCATACCTCCCTGTGAAAGAGGGTCCCCCTTCTTTTGCTGGAAACTGCATCTTCCTTCCTGAAAGGCCGCTGCGGGATCTTCTTCCCCGGATACAGGAAATGTATACGGAACAGGCTTCCGCCTATTTGCCGGGACGAACGGCATATTGGTCCCAAAAAACGGGACTGCACCCTGAAAAGCTGTCCATAGGCTGCGCAAAAGGGAGCTGGGGCTCCTGCACCGGAAAAAATGCCATCCGTTTTTCGTGCTGGCTCATGGCGGCCCCTCCCGGAGCTATAGACGCCGTAGTTGTGCATGAGCTCTGCCACATACAGGAACATAACCACAGCAGCCGGTTCTGGAAGCTGGCAGAGGGCTTCATCCCGGATTACGGCCTGCAGAGGCGGCGTCTGAAAGATACCCTCCGCAATTTAGAGGCGGCAGGGCTGCGCTGAAACCGGAAAGCACACGGTTTTCCATCCGCGCATTCAGTTTAAGGAATTGGAGAGTTTGAAAAAATGGATATACTGGTTTTGGACGATGAAAAAGAAATCACAGAGCTGGTGGAGCTCTATCTTCGCAACGAGGGCTTTCAGGTCCGGTGCTTTTATACTGGCGAAGAGGCCCTGGCTTCCGTGGAGCAGTCCCCGCCTGATCTTGCCATATTGGATGTGATGCTCCCGGATATGGATGGGTTTTCCGTCTGCCGGGAACTCCGAAAAAAATACACTTTTCCCATTCTGATGCTTACTGCCAGAGTGGAGGATATGGATAAAATAAACGGGCTCGCTATTGGTGCAGACGATTATATCACCAAGCCTTTCAACCCACTGGAGCTCACAGCCCGGGTAAAGGCCCAGCTCAGGCGCTATACGCGCTACAACGAAGCATCCGCACCGGAGCTTTCTATAGATGTGGGAAACCTCTCCATCAGCAAGGAGACCCACGAATGCATGTTAAACGGCAAGCGCATCAGCCTGACGCCCATCGAGTTTGATATATTATGGCTTCTGTGTGAAAACCGGGGCAAGGTCATCTCTGCAGAGGAACTGTTTGAAAAGGTCTGGGGAGACAAATTTCTGGACTGCAACAACACGGTCATGGTGCATATCCGGCGCCTTCGGGAAAAGCTCCATGAACCGCCCAGAAATCCCCGCATCATCAAAACCGTTTGGGGGGTAGGATACAAAATTGAATAGACAAGACTATGGATCTCGTTTTGCGATAGAGCGGGGGCCAAAGACGCACACCGTCCTCCGCCTGTTTTTTTATCTCTTTATAGCCTCCGTCGCCTACTGGGGCGGCGTTATGGTCCTGTTCTGGCTTATAAGCGGTATCGGCGGCATTCTTTATAATTGGGATCCCGGCTTATATTTGGATTTAGCGAATTCCAAAGAGCTCATCCTTCTTTTAGGCTATTTGTCTTTAGTTCTCTTCATTATAGGCCGGTATGTATATAAGCTGGAAAAAGACATCAATGAAATAAACCGGGCTGCTTCAGAGCTCCTGACCATGGAACCCAAGCTCCCGGAGGATATCCGTCTGGCAGAAGACACCCTGCGGGAACTGAGGATGTCCATTCTTCGAAATGAAGCGGCCGCCCGGGAGGCGGAGCAAAAGAAAAACGACCTGGTGGTTTATCTGGCCCACGACCTGAAGACGCCTCTCACTTCTGTGATCGGATATCTGACCCTTTTAGAAGAATCTCCGGATCTTCCTATAAAGCAAAGAGCCAAATACACTTCCATCACACTGGAAAAGGCATACCGGCTGGAACAGCTCATCAACGAATTCTTCGATATCACTCGATTCGGCCTGCAGTCTGCCGTTCTGGAAAACAACCGCATCGACTTTTCCATGATGCTGGAGCAGATGGCGGACGAATTTTATCCTGTTTTGCGTGAAAAGGGGCTGCGGATGGAGCTTTCCATCGAGCCCGGTCTTCAGCTCATAGGAGATTCGGACAAGCTCGCCCGGGTCTTTGACAATCTGCTGCGCAACGCCGTCAGCTACAGCTATCCGGATTCCCCCATCACTCTTTATGCCTGGAGCCAGGGAGAAAATGTGACCACTGTAGTCCGAAACCTCTGCGACCAGATCCCAAAAGAAAAGCAGGCCATGATCTTTGAAAAATTCTTCCGGCTGGATTCCTCCCGGGGAAGCGCCACCGGCGGCGCAGGCCTGGGGCTGGCTATCGCCAAGGAAATCGCGGAGCTGCACGGCGGCTCCATCTCCCTGAACAGCACCCCTGATTATACAGACTTCATCGTCACGCTTCCCAAAACGAGAAACGTAAGACTTTCGTAAGAAATTCTATAGGGAAATCGTAAAACATGCAGGACTCCCGGCTGGTATACTGAAGGCAAATCTTCAAGATATCAACCGGGAGGCTTTTATATGAACCATTCCTTTTTTGCTTCTGTTTCCAGAAAATCACGCGGTATCCGCGCCCTTTCCCTTTTTTCGGTGGGCGCTCTCCTGTTCTCTTTTTCCGGCTGTTCCCTTGTGGATCCCGCCCATTCCTCTTCCTCCGCCCCTCCTGCTGAACGCCCATCCGTAGAGGCCAAACTGAAAGTCATATCCGGTTCCGAACTGCAGTATTCAAACGAAAACTGCGAGCTGGTTCAGTATCCGGAATCCGATATCCACAAGGGAAACCTCATTCTGGTGAACAATGAAATCCCTTTTGTATTTCCGGAAGACCAGCAGTCCTCTCAAAAATTGGGGTGCCTTTATTGTAACACTTTTTCTTCCCGGCGGCAAC